>JAJNBN010000221.1 GCA_021156225.1 Verrucomicrobiota bacterium
GGGCTGGTGCAGAATCAATACGAGTTCGTTCAGGCCTCCTCGACTTTTCAAGTGGTCGGTGTTGAACCTGTGGACATGTCGCGCCTGTTCCATCATGTCACGCACGAGTTGGACCGGCGTATTACTTCACTCGCCGCCGCCGGATGAGCAATCCCACACATCGCAAGCGCGTCCTCTTCGTAGATGACGACCAGTCCCTGCTCGAGATGATCGAGAACCTCTTCAACCTGTGGGCGAAGGGTTCCTGGGAGATCTTGCTCGCACCCACCACTGGCAAGGCGCTTGCGCTCCTGCAGGAGAAGCCGATGGACCTCATCGTCATCGATCTCCACATGCCTGTGATGGATGGTTTCCAGTTCCTGAAACTCGTCCATCGCAAATATCCGAATCTCCCCAAGGCCATCCTCACCGGCTCCGTGGATAACGCGTATCGCGATCTCTGCCTGGCCAATGGTGCCGATCTCTATCTGCAAAAACCCTCCGCCATCGACCAGATGGAGACGGTTTATTCCACGCTCAACGAGATCGTGGATGTGCAGGCGCAGGATGGCTTCCGTGGCGTGTTGCGCCGCGTCGGTTTGCAGGAAGTTCTGCAATTGGAATGTCTCGGCACAAAATCCTCCGTGCTGGAGATCGCCACGCAGGGCAGCAAAGGCAGCATCTTCATTAAAAACGGCAGCATCATCCACGCCCAGATCGGTCAGACCAAAGGCGAGGAAGCATTCAACCGCTTGCTGGCCTATGATACCGGCGAGTTCACCCTCAAGCCCTACACCGAGCCTGGTGAGGAGAGCATCAATTGCCAGTGGGAAATGCTCATCATGGAAGCCGCGCGCGTCCGTGATGAGATCCAGGAAAAGGCGGATGCCGCCAAAGCCGGCCAGGCCGCCGCCGCTGCAGCGCCGAAGCCGCCTCCCGCTCCGTTACCGCCCTCGGTGAAAACACCTTTCACTCCGGCCCTCAAACCGCAGAAGCAGCCCAATCCCATCCTGCCCCAGCCCAAGATCGAGGAGATCATCGTCTGCACGAATCAGGGTGAAGCCCTCTACGAATGGCAGGCCACGGACGCCGACATCCGTATGGAACTGGCCCGCCTCCTTCAGACCCGCGCGGAACATCTGGGCAAGAATCTGAATCTCGGAAAATGCGACCGTATCGAAGCGCCCGGCAACAATACGCGCATGGTGTTCCAGATCCAGAAGACCTGCACCGTCTTTGTCCGCTCCAGCAACGTCACGTCAGAAATCCTGCTCGCTGGAGCCGCCAAATAATTGAGCCACCGCCATGCTGACCATCTTCAACAACTGGCTGGATGACAACTCGCAAGCCTTGGGCATCTTGGGCGCCGGTGTCCGCTACAATGACAAGACCACTTACCTGATTCCCAAAGAAAACGGGGTGAATCGCGAGAAGATGGAGAACACCTGTCAGGTCATCGCGGAAGTGTTTCAGACCTTTAAGCTGCGGAAATCTCCCGTCCCGCAACTCACGTGGAAGTTCGAAAAAGGCATCCTCCACACCGCCATGCGCTCCGATGGCAACTGCCTCTGCCTGATCACCAACGACCAGCTTCACAAAGAAGAACTCGACCGCATCTTCTACGAGTTCCAAACATTGTGGGGGTAGAACTTAGCGTCTCCTATTCGTAATCGTCCTCGTTCTCGTCGTCGTCCTCGCCCCAAATCCGTAGCCGCCGTCGTTAGACGGCGCTAACTCCCTTTGAAGTGCGGAGGCTCGCCTCCACTTTCCGCTCGAGGCGGCTTGTCTCCCTTTTCTCAAATACTGGCCCGCCGGTGCAACCGGCTCATTTTCCTGCCGTCCATCCACCATCAATGATAAAATCCGTCCCCGTCACAAACGCCGACTCATCGCTCGCCAGATACAGCGCCGCGTAAGCGATCTCTTCCGGCTTCGCCATGCGCCCCAGCGCCTGCGTGGACGCCATCTCACGATACGCCTTCTCCGGATCGGGATACTCCGCCAAACGCGCCTTCACGAACGGTGTCTCCACGCGTCCCGGGCAGATGCAATTGCAGCGAATACCATCCAGCGCATGATCCAGCGCGATGCCCTTAGTAAAACCCACCACCGCAAACTTTGTGGTGCAATACGCCAACCGGTCCTTCACCGCCACTACGCCACCGATGGATGCGAGGTTCACCACATTGCCTGACTTGCGCTCCACCATCTGATGGATGAACGCCTTGGTGACATTGAAAACACCGCGGACATTCACATGATACATGCGGTCCATATCCGCCACTTGCGTCTGCAGGATATTCCCGACGTGCCCGATGCCCGCGTTGTTCACCAGCACATCGAGCCGCCCCTTGGCCGCATGCACCGTCTTCGCCACCTCCGCACAGCTTTCTTCCGAAGCCACGTCCAGCTTCAGAAATTCCGCCTGTCCGCCCGCCTCTTTGATTTTCGCCACCGTCACCGCCCCGCCCTTCTCATCCCGGTCCGTGACATACACGAAGCCACCCGCCTTCGCGAACACCTCGGCAATGGACTGCCCAATGCCAGACCCCGCCCCGGTGACCAAAGTGATTTTCTCTTTCAGGCTGAACATGATTCAAAAACTAGAGAGTGCTCGTCAACGTTGCAACCCTTCGGTTACGCATCACGCATTACGGATCAATCCTCAATCGGCACCACTAGGTTCTCCATGATGTAATCCTTGCGCTCCGGCGTATTGCGCCCCATGTAGAACGTCAGGATGCCGCTGGCTTCCGCTTTGTTGGCATACTCCACCTGGCTCATCCGCATTTCTTTGCCGATGAATTGCTTGAACTCGTTCGGCGAGATTTCGCCCAAACCTTTGAACCGCGTGACCTCGCAGCTCTTGCCCAACTTGGCCATCGCCGTGTCGCGCTCCGCTTCGCTGTAGCAATAGATCGTCTCCTGCTTGTTGCGCACGCGGAAGAGTGGCGTCTCCAGCACGTAGAGATGACCGTCATGCACCAGTTGCTCGAAGAACCGGAAGAAATACGTGATCATCAGGTTGCGGATGTGCAATCCGTCCACGTCCGCGTCCGTCGCCAGGATGACCTTCTCGTAGCGCACGTTCTCCGTGTTGTCCTCGATGTCGAGCGCGCACATGAGATTGTACATCTCATCGTTCTTATACACGATGTCTCGCTTCAGATCCCACACGTTCAGCGGCTTGCCCTTCAGCACGAACACCGCCTGGTTGTTCACATCACGGCAGCTCGTGATAGATCCGGCGGCCGACTGACCTTCGCAGATGAACACCATCGACCCCTTGCCCTTGCCCTTTTCCTTGTCGTAATGGTGTTTGCAATCCTTCAACTGCGGGATGCGCAGGCTCACCGCTTTCGACCGTTCCCGCGCCAGCTTCTTGACCTCTTGCAGTTCCTTCCGCAATTGCTGCGTGTCCTGCACCTTGGTCATGATCTTCGTCGCGATCTCCTTGTTGCGATTGAAGAAATGCAGCAACTCCTCACGCACCTTGTTGACCAACTCCGTACGGATTTCCGTATTGCCCAGCTTGTTCTTGGTCTGCGACTCGAACATCGGATCCTTCAACCGGATCGCCACCGCGCCGACAATGCATTCACGCACATCATCACCATCGAATTTACCCTTCGCATACTCGTTCACAGCTTTCAGCAAACCTTCACGAAACGCGCTCAAATGAGTGCCGCCATCGCTCGTGAACTGGCCGTTCACGAAGGAATAAAACGTCTCACCGTAACGGCTGTTCGTGTGCGTGAAACAGAACTCCAGCGTCTTGCTCGTGTAATGCAACGGCGCATAAATCGGCTCGCTGTTATCCTTCTCCAAATCCTCGAGCACCAAATCCATCAGGCCACGTCGCGAGACAAATTCCTGTCCGTTGAAATTCAGCTTCAGGCCTGCATTAAGATAGCTGTAATGGCGCAACCGGCGTTCCACGTATTCCAGCTTGTATTCGATGTCCTTGAAGATGGTCGGGTCCGGCTCGAAGCTGACAAACGTCCCGTTCGGTTCCGTCGTCTTGCCCTTCTTCTCACCCTTGAGCTTGCCCTGCTTGAAGGTCGCCTCAAAAAACTCGCCCTCACGATGACTCCGCACCGTGAACTCCTTCGCCAGCGCATTCACCGCCTTCGTGCCCACGCCGTTCAAGCCCACGCTGAACTGGAAAACCTCATCGTTATACTTCGCACCCGTATTGATCTGCGAAACGCAGTCGATCACCTTGCCCAGCGGAATGCCACGCCCGAAGTCCCTTACCGTGACATGGTTCCCCTCGATGGTGATCTTCACCTCGCGCCCGTGCCCCATGATGAATTCGTCGATGGCGTTATCAATGACCTCCTTCATCAGGATGTAGCAACCGTCATCGTAATGCGACCCGTCGCCGATGCGCCCGATGTACATGCCCGTGCGCAAACGGATGTGGTCGATCGAAGACAGGGTCTTGATCTTGCTCTCGTCGTAAACGTGCTTCTTTTCTTCCGCCATACAAAATCAAATCAATTACGGTTCGGGCAGAGAATATTGTGTCGGAAACCCGCCCTGCCAATAAGGAAGTTCAGAAAATTTGCCTCGTTGCGTAACTGTGTCGTAAGACCGCGCTAACCTCTTCTTCTCAGCTGCTTCTGGACAAAAAGAAACGGGGCGGACTTTCGTCCGCCCCGTCCATGTCCGTTTGCGGTTCCCCGCAAACTGGCTGAATTAGTAGTCCATTCCGCCGCCCATGCCGTGGTGGTCACCACCACCGGCCGGAGCCGGCTTCTTCTCTTCCTGGATCTCAGTGATCAGGCACTCGGTGGTCAGCAACAGACCAGCGATGGAGGAAGCGTTCTGCAGCGCTGTGCGGGTCACCTTCTTAGGATCAACCACACCGGCCTTCAGCAGGTCAACGTATTCGCCCGTGGCGACGTTGTAACCTTCCGAGCCTTTGCGCTTCTTCACTTCCTGCACGATGATCGAGCCTTCGACACCGGCGTTGAACGCCAGGGCGCGGAGCGGAGCCTCGATGGCGCGCTTCACGATGTCGACACCGATCTGCTCGTCGCCACCCGGCTTCACGGCTTCGATCGCGGCCAAGCAACGCAGCAGAGCCACGCCACCGCCCGGAACGATGCCTTCTTCGACGGCCGCGCGGGTCGCGTGCAACGCGTCTTCCACACGGGCCTTCTTTTCCTTCATTTCGCTCTCGGTCGCGGCGCCGACGTTGATGACGGCCACACCACCGGCGAGCTTCGCCAGGCGTTCCTGGAGCTTCTCGCGGTCGTAGTCGGACGTCGTCTCTTCGATCTGGCGGCGGATCTGGTTCACGCGGCCCTGGATCTCAGAGCTCTTGCCGTAACCTTCCACGATCGTCGTGTTTTCCTTGTCCACCACGATGGACTTGGCGCGGCCGAGGTCGGCCAGTTCCAAGGACTCGAGCTTGATGCCCAGGTCTTCCGTGATGCACTTGCCGCCCGTGAGGATGGCGATGTCTTCCAGCATGGACTTGCGGCGGTCGCCGAAGCCCGGTGCCTTGACGGCGCAGATGTTCAGCGTGCCACGCAGCTTGTTCACCACGAGCGTCGCGAGGGCTTCGCCTTCGACTTCTTCGCAGATGATCAGGAGCGGCTTGCCGGTCTTCGCGGTCTTCTCGAGGATCGGGAGGAGGTCCTTCAGGCTGCTGATCTTCTTCTCATAGATCAGGACGTAGGCTTCATCGAGCTTGCACTCCATGGAGTCCGCGTTCGTCACGAAGTACGGGGAGAGATAGCCCTTGTCGAACTGCATACCTTCGACGACGTCGAGGGTGGTTTCGATGGACTTGGCCTCTTCGACCGTGATCGTGCCGTCTTTGCCCACCTTGTCCATCGCGTCAGCGATGATCTCGCCGATCGTGGTGTCCCAGTTGGCGGAAACGGTGGCGACTTGCTTGATCTCTTCCTTGTCCTTGACCTTCTTGGAGATCTTGGCGAGCTGTTCCACAGCCGCGTCAACGGCCTTCTGGATGCCGCGTTGCAGGGAGATCGGGGAGGCGCCGGCCGTCACGTTCTTCAGACCTTCGCGATAGATCGCTTCGGCCAGAACGGTTGCGGTCGTCGTGCCGTCACCAGCGGCGTCGCTGGTCTTGCTGGCCACTTCGCGCACCATCTGGGCGCCCATATTTTCATACGGGTCTTCCAGTTCGATTTCCTTGGCGACCGTCACACCGTCTTTGGTGACCGTCGGAGAACCGTATTTCTTGTCGAGAACCACATTGCGGCCTTTCGGTCCGAGCGTGGCGCTGACGGCGCGGGCGAGCTTCGAGACACCCCGGAGGAGGGCGTGACGTGCTGCTTCGTCAAAAATGATCTGTTTTGCTGCCATAATATTATGT
>JAJNBN010000222.1 GCA_021156225.1 Verrucomicrobiota bacterium
GGCGACGTGCGGCCAGTTTGGACCGTTCGCCGCAGGATTGCTGGTGACTTGGGCAGCGAGTGGCCGCGCGGGACTCCGTGAATTCTTCGGGAGACTGGTTCGCTGGCGCCTCGGGCCGGTCTGGCTCGCAGTCAGTCTGCTGTTGCTTCCCGTGACGATGTTGCTGGCGATTCTTCTGTTCGCTTCCGTCAATGGCAGCGTTGCGGCCCTGCGATTCCGCGAGACTTGGGCGAGCCTCCCCGCCCATTTTGTTTTCATGCTGTTGCTGGGCGGACCACTCGGAGAGGAACCGGGCTGGAGAGGATTTGCACTGCCGCGTCTGCAAGCTCGATATGGTTCAGTGCGGGCGAGTCTTTGGCTCGGACTGCTTGGCGCGGGATGGCATTTGCCGTTGTGGTGGATGTATCCGCCTCCGACATCCTACCCGCTGTTTGTCGCCGGAGCGGTGCTGTTGACCTTTCTTTTTACGTGGCTGTTCAATCACACCGGGGGCAGCGTCCTCTACAGTTTGATTTTTCACACCTCCTTGAGCATCGCGAGTGTTCGTTTGCCCGACGTTCCCGCCTATCATCTTTGGGTTCCATGCCTGCTCTCGCTGGTGTTGGGGATTCTCCTGTGGGACCGACGCCTGCGATTAACCCCACATGAACTCCAAGCCGCCTAACCATGCGCTGCATCCCGCGGCTGCGGGATTGGTCGTTAGGCGGCAGGGGGCATTTTCGACCATCTACCGTCTCACAAGATAATGAAAACGATCCTCAACATCTCGGTTCTGGCTTTTCTACTCGTGATCGCCTCCAACCAGTGCTTCGCCTTGAGGGAGATTGCGCCTCTCACCAAGGCAGAGGCCAAAAAGTTGGGTATCGAACTGCGGGCGAGGCCGGCTGGCCCTGGTGCCGTGTGGCTGGAGCTTGAGTTCAAGCCCGAGGGCCAGCTGAAGCAGTTCACCCATGTAGAACTGAATATCACCGCGGGAGAGAAGTCGGTGGTTGTTTCCGCGGGATTGCGGGAGACGCGGTCGAGTTCGGGGAGCGTCGTGGTCTCGCTTACGGTCAGCCGAGCCCACCTCGAAAAGACCATCCTATCGGTAGTGATGCGCGACCCGGACGAGGCTGGTGACCATACCTACGAACTGAAGATGAAAGATTTTGTGGATCTGGAGAAAGTCCGATGAAGCCCGCAACGCCTAACCATGCGCTGCAGCGAACCCGGCGGGAGCGTCGTGGTTGCAATCGTGGCGTCCCGTGGGCCGGGTCGCTGAGCTTTATACGTTAAGCCACTTGGCACTCCTGCTTTCATATGAGTATCACAGAAAAACCAAGACCACCGTTTCCGCCTTTCGATGTTGAATCAGCCGCCAAGAAGGTTCGGATGGCAGAGGATGCTTGGAATACCCGCGACCCAGAGCGAGTTTCGCTGGCTTACACTCCTGACAGTGTTTGGCGTAATCGCTCGGAGTTTTTTAGTGGACGGGATGCCATTGTCCAATTTCTCACCCGTAAATGGAGTAGAGAGCTAGACTACCGCCTCATCAAGGAACTGTGGGCTTTTCATGGCCATCGCATAGCCGTCCGCTTTGCCTATGAGTGGCACGACAATTCAGGGAATTGGTTTCGTTCCTACGGGAACGAAAACTGGGAGTTTGACGAATACGGTTTCATGCGACGACGCATCGCCAGCATCAATGACCTTCCGATTCAAGATAGCGACAGGAAGTATCACTGGCCGCTGGGTCGGCGCCCTGACGACCACCCAAGCCTTTCCGATCTTGGCCTATGATGACGTCGCCTAACCAAACGCTGCAGCGACCACCGGCATGCAAACATTTTCCATAGCGCCCGCTGCCGCCAGTGATTGCCCTGAATGCGCACGCCTTTTGGTTGAGCAACTTGGCGAGCATGGCGTTGACGCTTCTACCGGGCAGTTGTTACGTGTATTGGAAAGAGTGGTGGCCGATGGAGCACGCGGCTTTATCCTGCTGGCGCGAGACGACCTTCGGATTGTCGGTGTCGCCTATGTCGCCACGATTCTGAGCGCAGAGCATTGTGGTCTCGTCGCATGGCTTGAGGAGCTTTATGTCACGCCTTCCCTTCGGTCTCAGGGCATCGGCACGGCGTTGGTAACCGCAGTCCTGGAGCGTGCGCGTGAGATGGATATTGTGGCGATAGATTTGGAGATCGATGCAGGTCACAGTCGCGCCGAGTCGCTGTATCGAAGATTCGGCTTTCGTCGTTTGGATCGTTCCCGATGGGTAAGAGGGTTGTCAAAATGAAGTCGCCCAACCATGCGCTGCCGTGTCTTGCCGAAGCCGGGCGAAGGCAGAAGCGAACCCGGCCTGACGTCGCGGTTTGCAATCGTGATGTCCCTAGCTGTCGCGCCGTAGCGCTGGGCGCAGGCGGGTGCGCCGTGTCGCTGAGCTTTATACGTTAGGCGGCTTCGCGCATCATGGGACTTCCAACCTACAACTGTTCAGAAGATTTGCCGGAGGCAGTTCCAGCCACACTGAGTCCCCACGGCATCCGAGTCACGTCGCGCTCAGTTCCCGGTTGTCGCCACGCCTACCGATTCCGGCAAGGGCTTGGCACTGTTGACTTTGGCGGCTTCGTTGAGAAGCAGGGCGAACCTTACACTTTTCATCTCGTGTGCAGTTCCAATCCATTATTTTGGTTTTTTGATATGCGGTTGCTTTCCCGGGTAGAGCGGATATTGCTGTCGCAAGGCGCGTCACACTGGAATCCACCAGATGAGAATTGAGCCGTCTAACCATTCGCGGCAGCGAACCCGGCATGGCGTCGTGGTTTGCCATCGTTGCATCCCAGCCTGTCGCGCCGAAGCCGGGCGAAGGCGGGTGCACCCGGCCGCTAAGCTTTATACGGTAGGCAGAAAATGAAAACCGCAGTGCTTTGGTTGGTTGCTCTTCTATGCGTCGGGGTCGCCGGCTACGCAGTTTATTCCTACGCCGTGCTTGCCCCCGGGACCACCGTTGCACCAGCGATGAAGGCGACTTACGAAGCACACAAAATCAGAATCCTCGTGCATGTGTTCTTTGCCGCCATTGCCTTGCTCGTGGGTCCTTTCCAGTTTTTCCCGGCAGTCCGAAAACGCCGCGTGATTCACCGAACCCTTGGTTACATATACTTCGGATCGGTTCTGGTCGGCGGCGTCGCAGGACTTGGCATGGCGGTTATCGCCTATGGTGGCCTGGTGTCGAAAGTCGGTTTCGGCGCCCTCGCAGTGCTTTGGCTGTTTACCGCAGCGAAAGCGCTGTTTGCCATTCGCAGCGGGTCTTACGATGCGCACGAAGTTTGGGCGATCCGCTGCTTCGCCCTCACATTTGCAGCGGTGACACTTCGCATCTACTTGGGCGTTTTCTTTGGCTTGGGCGTCCCTTTCGATGCATTTTATCCCGCACTCGGGTGGCTCTGCTGGGTGCCGAATCTCCTGTTTGCAGAGTGGATTATTCTACCCCGAATCAGAAAGCCGAAAAAGGCGCTCGAGCCAACGCCGGAAACTGGCGCGGCTCATCTTTGACGTTAGGCCGCATCACCGATGAACACTAAAGATCGCATCACGATTGAGGGAGGCTGCTTTTGCGGGGCGGTCAGGTTTCGTGGTGAGCTTGACCTGCTGTCCGTTTGTCACTGCCATTGCGAGGACTGCCGGCGCGCGTCTGGTGCCCCCTTTGTCACGTGGGCCTGTTTTGAACGAGACCGCTTTCACATCACCGGATCGCCCAAACGACACTTCAAGAACGTGCGAACCAGATACTTCTGCCCGGACTGTGGCACTCAATTATTCTGGCTTAAATCTGAGGATGAACCCATCATTTGTGCCACGGTCGGCAGCTTTGATGATCCACGCCCGATCGCTCCGCAAATGCATATTTGGACCGAAGACAAGCTCCCTTGGATCTCTCTGTCTGACAACCTGCCTGAGCATCCGCGATGATCTGACGATAAAGCGCACCCATCATGTTCATAGATCCGGATAACCCGTTGGGCGCTGAAATCCTGCAAGAGGCAGGCGCAGCCTATTTTGCGGAGTGCAAAAAGATGGTCGCGGCTCTGGAAGCGCTGAAGACTTTCGACAGTGCGGTTGGTGGCGTGGCCCGGGAAGAGGAGCGGCTGGCACGCCGCGCTCAGTTGCTTGATGCTGCTGCCGAGCGGGTTTATTTTGTCCTCATCCAACGTGACGCCATGCAACTTTCCGGGTCCGAGACGTTTCTGGATGATTACGAAGTCCCGGCAGAGGTGCGAACGTGGAGAGGACAGCGCAAGTGACACCCGCCATGAAAACTCGCACATCATCGCTCATCTGGCTCACGAGCTTCGCGGCGGTCGTCGTTCTCTACGCCTTTGCCACTGCGCCTGCTTGGATTCTCATGAGAGACTCAGACAGCGTTTTCGCGAAGATTGCGCAGCGGATGTATTCGCCAGTTTACTTGGCACGGCAGCATTCGGAGTTGGTGGACGGATTCTATCAACAGCAGTGGGATTATTGGTTTCCGATTCTCGGATGTGACAGCACATCACAACGCTCAATCATGCACCGCAGCGCCCTGTCAGTGCGGAAAACCAAGCAATTATCCACCGAACTTTAATCAGCCACCAACACCAACAGACCCCTAACTTGGATCGTTAGATGCTAAAAGTTATCTCGTCTCTTCAAGAAGTTACTCGTTCGAACGAATGCATGGTAACATTCACGAAAACGGGCCGGCATATCTTTGGCGGCGAATTATCAAACCTAAGTTTCAGCGGATTACCACTCCCTCGGCCTTTGCATAATTTTCTGACTATCGATACCAGCGACAAGAATTCTCCAGTCGTATTTCAAGGAGGAGAGTATTTGCCCCTCCTTTATCCGTTATCTTACGGTGAAGATGGCGGCTATATTTCTTACCGGATGATCGGCGCCTTGGAGATCGAGATCACCTCCCTGCCTGAAGCCAAGGCTGAAAATTTCTTTCCCAAGTCCCTGCCGGTTAGAAAGGCCATGTTAACTCCATTAACCTATGCTGAACGAAGGATTTTGCATTCTGCCGTTCGCAACCCATCTCTCCAGGATGAATTCCGTCTGAAGAAATTGTGGAACAGGGAATTTTTCAAAGTGTCTGGAATGATCGGCTATTACCCGAATAGATTTAAGTGTCTGACTTCAAAGTCGAAAAATTGTTCTGCATGGAAAATCGCCGAGTTTCCTGCCACCAAGATTCCCTTTGGAGATATTTGGGGTGAGTTCTCGAGTGCGAATTGGTTCATCTTTTCATTTTGTTTTGAATGCAATCAAATCCATGGTCATTTTGAATGCACCTAACCAGTGCGTTACAGAAAGCCACAGCCCCGTTGGGCAGCCTGCGCGCGACATGTCGTTAGCAGACCTGGCCCGCCGGTGCGGAAAACCAATGGATTATTACCAGACGTTCAACCAACCACCAACCCTAACGGATTACCTATATTGGGTCGTTAGGCGGCAGTCGCACATCGTATGGAGAACGAACTTTTTGCCATCTGTTCCGACCGCAACCCGAAGCCTGCGGAACAACGGAGACAGATTGTGATGGCGCTGAAGCGCGGCGCGGACATCCATGCCACCGACAAGAATGGCGTCACTGCATTGCACCATGCTGTGCGATTCAGAAGCCCGGCAGCGGTCAAAACTCTCATTGAGCACGGTGCGAACGTCAATCAGGCTTGCCGCCGAAACGGTTCGACACCGCTCCATCGTGCAGTGACTCAGACGGGCGCACCCGGAACTGCTGGCAAGGGAGAAGCTGCCGGCGAGATCATTCGGATTCTTTTGGCGGCTGGTGCTGACACGTCGATTACCAACAAATCTGGGAAGAAGCCCGCAGACTATGTGTTGGACAAAACTGTCAAATCGTTGCTTGAGAAGAAATGAACGAGCCGCCTCCCCCGAATGCCTTTGAGCTGCGCTTCAAAATAACGGAGCATGAACCGTGAGACGGCCATCGCGTCGCTGTTACCCGCCAGTCGGGGCGCTGAACTTGGGGCGTTGTGCCAATAGAATATGAGCCCTCGTCAGCTTGTTGACCTTCAGTTGGACGCAATGTTCGGGCACACAATGCCAGAGAAGGTCCAGGCATTAGTTGATGCGGACGTGAGTGAGGGTGGGTGGCAAGAGGGCTATGAATCTGCCTTCATATCATCAAGTCTGAATCAGTTTGAGGGCCAGAAGTTGATGGAGATAGTGCTCGGGCGACATCCAGAGCTTCAGATCGACCGAGCTCGGTTGCTCGCGGCAATCGAAAGGGAACTGCCTCAGAGTCGAGTTGGGGCTCGCGTCCTTTGGATTGTAGATGAG
>JAJNBN010000223.1 GCA_021156225.1 Verrucomicrobiota bacterium
CCTGCGGTCCGCGTGAACCCGCATGCCATGAATAGGAATTGATCTGTTTGACGGCGATCACACTGCCCAGATCCACCACTATCCGGCCACCGTCTGTGCCCGCCTGAAAAAAGAAATTCTCCGCCGGTTGATCCTCTCCTGTCGGCACCTTGCCATCCTGCAACACGGCCAATTCTCCGCCGTTACGATCCCGCTGGCCATCCACCAACGTGAACCGCGCAGCCGTCGCCGCATCATTCTTTGCCGGCAAAGGGACAGATTTGAAACTGAAGCCTGCACCGGCAGCATCATGCGCTACCACCACCTTGGTCTCGGCCAGCGCGGCCAACTGGCTTGCCAGCAACCCCAGCATCATCACCGCATAAAATTGTCGCATCATGTGTTCCTTTCAGGGTTTCCGCGCTTCCACCTTGGCCGCTTTTTTAGCCTTCAAAGTCTCGTGAATGGCCGAAAGCAGCGAGTTCTCCCTTTTCACATCATTGTCCAGGGACCAGATCATGATGCCACCCAGTCCCTCATCCACCACATACTGCGTCTTGGCTTTGATGGTAGGAATGCCGTTGTACCAGATCGTGCTCCCGATCTTATCGACCTTTTCCGCTCCCGGATACTTCTGCAGAATGTCGTAATAAGCGTAGGAAGATTTTCGGAACGCCTCGCCGAAACCATAGCCGTAAAAAGGCACTCCGAGCACAGCCTTCGATTTCGGCAATCCCTTATCCAGCCAGAACTTCACGTTACTCTTCGCGAATTCCATCGATGAATGCTGTCCCGGGGCATTGGGGTTCCACGCCCCCGCTCCATCATAAGCCATGATGTTCACGAAATCGAAATGCGTCAGCGTCTCATCCTTCACCTTGTTGCCGCCGTAACCCTTGGAAAGCGCGCAGGTACGCAGCTTGTCCTTCGGTTTCAACACCTTCGCCAAATTCTCGATGAACGCGCCGTAATCATGATTGATGGCAGGCCCCTCGATATCCACATCCAGCCCATCAAAGCCGTGTGCCTCCACATAGTCCGCCAGCTTGGCCGTAAATGCCGCACGCTTCGCGTCAGAAATCAGATCGAAATACCGCGCGAGCAATGCCTTGTTCCCCGAAGCCGCCCCGCCGCCGATGGAGATAAGCACCTTCACCTTGTTCTCCTTCGCCTTCTTGATCAGCACCTCGTTCCGATTGTTGAACGACAGGTTACCCTCCTCATCCTTCGGGTTCTCGAACGCGATGTTGATGTGCGTGATCTTCCCGTATTCGATCGTCTCGGAGAATGTGTTCAGATCCACCCAGTTCGGCACATACGCCACGACACGGCTCTCCGCATGAGCGATCAACGAAAACATGAACACGCCCAGCGCAGCCAATGCCTTTCGCCAGGCATACAGGGTGTTGAACGTCATGCCACCGACCCTAACGAGCCCCTCCTCTTCCGGCAATCTCCAACCGGGAAAACACGTGCTTACTTCTGAAATACCGTTTTCAAAGCCTCCACCAGCTTGTCCTGCGTGAAGGGTTTCTCCAGCACGGCATTGACCCCGAGAGACTTGAACTCTTTCGCCTCCCGTTCATCCAGGCGCCCGCTCGCGATGATGATACCGACATCAGGCAGCATCCGTTTGAGTGCCCGCACAAAGGCCAATCCATCCATGTGCGGCATGTGTAGATCTGTGATCACCGCCTTCAATTCATTGCGTTTTTCCGCCACCTGGATCAGCGCTTCCGTGCCATCCGCGGCCGTGGCCACTTTGAAATTCAATGAGGTCAACACCGCACGTGCCGCCATCCGCACCGCCTGTTCATCGTCCGCCACCAAAATGGTTTCGCCATTGCCGCAGAACGCATCTGGTACCTTCTCCGCTTCTTCCGCTTGCGTATCCGCCCCGGCAGCCGGCAGAAAGACCGAAAAAGTCGTGCCTTGATTGGGCACGGAATAAACGCGGACGAAGCCACTATGGCTCTTGACGATGCCGATGACCGTCGAAAGGCCCAGGCCTGTCCCCTTGTCCGGTCCTTTCGTACTGAAGAAAGGCTCAAAGATACGTTCAATGATCTCCGGTGGAATGCCTGTGCCTGTGTCCGTGATCCGCCATAAGACATAGTTGCCGGGACGCGCCTCGGCAACCGAGCTGGCATAAGCCTCATCGATCTCCGTATTCTCTGCCGCCAACGTCAACGTACCGCCGTTTGGCATGGCGTCGCGCGCATTCACACACAGGTTGAGTAACACCTGATGCAGTTGCGTCGTATCCCCGATGATGGTTTGGAGGTTGCAGGCGTAGGATGCCCGCAACTGGATATTCTTGGGAAAAGTGCTTCGGATGATTTTTTCCATCTCCTTGAGCAAATGCGTTGGCTGGATGAGCAACCGTGCGCCCTCCACCCCTTTCGCAAAGGTCAAAAGCTGCCGCACCATATCCGCTCCGCGCTTGGCGCTGGTCTCCACCATATCGATCATCTTCGAAGCATCCGGATACTCCATCCTCAGGAGTTCGACACTCATCAGGATGGGAGCCAGCGCGTTGTTGAGATCATGGGCCACTCCGCCCGCCAATGTGCCAATGCTCTCCAGCCGCTGGGTGCGCAACATCTGGCTCTCGGCCCGTTTCCGCTCGGTGATGTCCTTGGCCGTGCCGCCCACGCGAGTGATCGCCCCGGACGCATCGCGGATGGGCGTGCCGGTGGCCAATACCAACCCTACCGAGCGGTCCTTCCGGACGATGCGGTACTCGGACTCAAACCGCGGCGTCAGGCCCAGCAGACAGGCTTTCCACGCCGCCCGGACATTCTCCTGATCATCTGTATGGATGGCATCCATCCATACATCATTGTTTTGGTAGATTTGTTCGGCGGAAAGTCCCAACACCTTCTCCACCGCCGGGCTGAGATAAGTGACGCGTTGCGGATTCAAGCTGACAAACCAGAAAACTTCGCTGCTCTGCTCCGCCAATTGCCGGAAACGCTCATCACTCTCGGCCAACGCCAGGGCCGCCTGTTTCTTCTCCGTGATGTCAGTGTTAATGATCAGCACCGACTTCGGGTCACCTTTGCTGTCATGCAAAAGTGTGCGCCTGCTTTCCACGATGATCTGCTGGCCGTTTCTGGTGGATTGCTGCAATTCGCCCATCCACTCGCCTTTTTCCAAGATTAGACGCCTTGCTTCATCGTGCCGCGCCGTGCTGTCGGTGGAGAACAGTTCGTCGGCTCGTTTTCCGATCACTTCCTCGGGCATCCAGCCGTAAAGCCTCTCGGCACCTTTGTTCCAATAGACAATGCGCTGTTGCAAATCGCGCACATAAATGGCGTCTCTTGCCTGATCCAACAGCGCCGCCTGTTCACGGATCTGTTCCTCCGCCTGGCGGTGTTTGCGGAATTCGTCCGCCTCGGCCAAGGCGCGGGTGACTGCGGCCGGCAAACGGTCCAACCGTTGCTTGAGCAGGTAATCCGTGGCACCGTGTTGCAGGCATTTCACCGCATCCTCTTCACCGATCGACCCCGAAATCAGCATCACCGGCAGGCTGGGATGCTTCTCACGCACCAGCTTCAAAGCGGAGATGCCATCATAGTTGGGAAGGTTATAATCACAGAGAACGACTTGAAAAGCATCTGCATCCAACGCCGATTCAAACCTCGTTCGGCTGTCCACATGAGTGATGGCGCAATCCAATCCGCCCGCCTGCAGCTTGCGCTGGATCAGCTTCGCGTCTATGGGACTGTCCTCGAGATGCAATATGCGGATAGGATTCATAGCGCCCCCTTTTCGGAAATTAAGGACAATACCGCACCTTGCTCTTCAATTTGAAGACCGACTGAAAAATTTGCGCGGCGATACCTCATAACAACTTTACCCGTGTACAAAACCCACGTGTATGTATCCCCTCCGGTGACGTTACTATGCTGTGCCTAATTAGGTCTTTGCGCAAGATTAAACGGCCTGACTCGATGAAATATTCACGCCTCTTCAAGGCACTTTGCAAAGCAAAATAAGGCTAGTGTCGGTCTATTAGATAGAGCTGATCAAATGCCTCATTTCCTCTCATCCAATGCTGGTACAAGATCGTTTATCGGAATTTCGTTACGCAACAATCGCCCTCCGTATCCCGTCAATCGCAGATAAAAATCACTGGGCAATCCTCCATAGGTCAAAAACTTCACCCCTTCGCCCACCGGCACATCGTTCGTGCATTTGAAGATCGCCGTCCCTTCATCCACTTCATCGAACATCGCCACATAGATCATCTGACTGCCAGCGCGCTTGGCCGCCACGAACTGCGACCAGAGAAACTCGCCTTTCAGACGGGGAATCGTATCAAATTGTTTTCCGTACATGTTGAACCAGCTAAAGCCCGGAAACACCACGGGCAGATAGTCGATCTTCTGTTCGGCACACCAGGCCACATCCAATGCCCAGGTCTTTTCTCCGTGCCGTTTCGCTTCGACCGGCTTGCCGTAGCGCCCGACTGTCCACGGGCTGATCACATCCGCCAGCTTGATGATCTCATGCAACCGCGCATCGTTCACCGCATCACGATTCATCTCCCGCCAACCAGTCGGCACACCCAGCATCACTGAGCAACCATCCGCTTTTAGGAATTCCACGAGTTGCCTGCACTCAGTCAGCGTGTAGGCGCGATTGTCGTTAAAACCTATGCCCCAAACCGCCACCAGCGGCTTGCCGCGATGCTTCAGGTAGGCTGCATCCTCGGTCATCTTCATGCGCGTGCGCAGACTGTGCCAGTCGTCCATCACTTCTTGGATGCGATTGGCGCCTAGACCGCTCAGATCATACATCACGGTGTAAGCCCGACCGTTCAAGTTCGCCCCCTCGCGACAATGTGCCAGCACCGTATTGTTATGCCGCAGCGCCCGTGGATCACGCAGATCGGTGATGAACCGCTGCAGAAACGCACCATCGATCCCATACTCCTTCATCCATTGGAAATGCCGGAGCACCGTCGCCTGCTTGAACGGGCTGAAGACTTCCGCCGGCTTGCCATCCGCTAGTTTGAAACCGGTGGCGAAACGTTCCTCCGGGCCATACTCAGTCATATCCGGCCACAAATCGATCTTCGCGTTACCCGGAGCCAGTGGGCCCCTGCGTTTCGTCCAGTGGTTCCAGCCGCGCTCGGCACCATCGCCCTCCGCGTTAAACCAGCCTTGATACCCGCACATCACTTTGCCGGTAAGCGTGCGAGTATCCACACCTTTGACCATTTGCCCCGTGTACGGCTTCAACGTCTCCTCCAATACTCCTTCGCGCGTGAACTGCGCCGCTTGCGCCCCTATCACACTGGCGAGCAACCACCCGAAATAGATCATCTGTCTCATGCTATGCTCATACTCTGTGGTCCGGCAGATCAGCAAAACAAGCCCATATCTCTTTGCGGTTTGCCTCACTTTCAGTTAGTAGTAGGTATATGATTCTGCGGGTCACCTTGGCCGATTGCGCTTTCAAGATCGAAGATTGCATGGAAGGTCGCATAACTCACGAAGAACTTCGTGAATGGTCTCGCGACGCCATGATGGCCATGGATATCCCGCCTAATGAGTATGAGGAGATCATGGCCCTCTTGCAGGACATCAATACGAGCACCAAAGAAAACCTGCGGGTGGCCTTCAAGCACTACAAAAAATTCACTTCCCCGCTGACTCAGGGATTCCCCAAAAGCTGGCTCTGACCAAGAGCTGGGATACGGAGAAATCTTATCCCATGAGGTCCACCAGCGAGAGACTTCCATTCGCGATCTTGGAAAGAATATACGCAGCGAGCAGCAATCCCAAGCCTCCGCTCAGCAGAATCCCAAAGATCCCCAGCAGTAAGCCAGCCCTGAGATAATTACGCGCCGCATTCCACTGCCCCCGGCTCTGGCGTGTAATCATCTGGTACTCGACGACTGCGATCACGCCTGCCGGAAGCCCAAGCAAGGGAATCAAAGACAGCCAGCCCCACACATGGCATCGGAGCGAGCCTTCAATGACGCGTATTTTGTCCATGTACAGTCTGATTGGTATTCTTGCCGCTCACCGCCTCCAGCCGTGCTTTTTGCTTCGTCTCCAAAAGTTTCATCTCCCGCTCCAAGGACACCGTGCGCCGATTTCCCACCAACATCACCACCGTGAACAGCGACGCCAGGGCCATCACTGCCACGATCGCCGAAGCTCGTTGCCGCGATTTCTGCTGTTGGGAAAGTCTCATTGCTTGCTCTTTTGTTGGATCGGCACCGCCATAAAAGTAAATGCCTGCAACTTGTTCCCGGTGTGTCCCATTCGCACCGTCACTTCCCACCTTCCATAAGCCATACCTGCCTTTTCTTGGAGTTGC
>JAJNBN010000224.1 GCA_021156225.1 Verrucomicrobiota bacterium
AGGCCGGAAGGAGGGACATCAAACCCGATGTAAGCTTGCTGGCCCAAACCTTCAAAGGCCTGGTCCAGCAAGCCATTCCAAAAGGTGGAATCATCCCCATCACCTTCCCAGCCTTTTTGTCCGGCGAGGTTGGCATTGAGGTTGTAGCCCTCTGCCGCTTCGAAGCCGGTGGAGAAAAGCACCGTCGGCTCCGCTGCCGGAAGGTTCCAAACGACCGTTACCGCGCAAATCAGGGACGCAATCCACCTGTTGATGAGGGTTTTCATCGGTTTACTTCTGGATGATTAGCGGTTGCCGGGACGGCGGTTGTCGTTGCTGCCACCTTGGCCTTGGCTAGGTGACGGACGGGAACCGCCGCTGCTCGAAGCGGGAGGCGGTGTTGAAACACGCGGCAACGTCGTCGATTGCGGGGCGACGCTTCTCGGAGCTGGCGCCGGAGCCGAGGCCGGAGGTGTATAGCCCGGGCGTGAAGCCGGCGCACTGTAGGAAGGACGCGGGGCCTCATACGTCCGCGGTGAAGGCGTGGAGACCGAAGGGCGTGACTGTGCCGGAGGCGTGTAGGACGGCGTGCTCGGAGCATTGTAGCTCGGCGCAACATAGCTCTGTGACGGAGCGCTGTTCGGCGTGCCATAGGTCTGCGGGCGAGATGAGCTGCTGCTGGGCAGTTCGGTGCGGGGCAACCCGCTATTCGGTGTCCGTCCCGTACTCGGGAGCGTCGCCGTGCTGCCATTGCCGCTGAAGCTCGGTTGCAGCGACGGCCGTTGATTGTATCCGCCGGGGCGCGGTATCACGGTACCCGAAGGCCGGGTCGTTTCAAACCGTTGGGCGGCAGTCGGCGGCGCTTGTGACGTGGTCACTGGGGACTGTGGCGTCAGCCGTGATTGCTCCGGCGTGGCAGGCGTCACTGGACGGCCCGGTGAAGGAATCGCCGGGGAGCCAGATACCGGTTTCGGCTGAGACAACGTCACGGCGGGGGCCGTCACGGGTCTCGGAGTAGAAGGCGTCACCGTCGAACCGGAGACCGGTTGCGGAGAACTCGGCAACCGCGTGACTTCCGGGCGCTTGGAAGGCGATTCATACGGCATGCCCCGACCGGAAGTGGCCACGGGAGGACGAACCGGCTGTTGCGGCGTTAACGGCCGGTCAATGCCGCTGCCTGCCGGATGCGTGGGCGTACCCAAGCTGCGGGAAGGTTCCGTCGCACTCTGAGTCGTCGCCGTTTGCGGACGGCTCAGGACCGGCAAGGTCGTGTTCTTCGGCGTTTCAAACCGTTGCAAGGCCGTGGTCGGAGCAGACGGACGGTTGGCACCGGACGATGATCCGCCCAGTTCCGAAGACCGTGAACGTCCGTTTTCTGAACGACCAGGGGTCGTGGCCACGGCACCCTTGGAAGGTTCTTGGCTGCTGCGGCTAGGCGCAGTCGTTGCATTGTTGCTGCCCGGGCCCGTCGGACGATAGACGGCCAACGTGCCACCATTACGCGTCAAGCGATCCGGTTGCACACCGCTCCGTTGGGCGGGCATATCCATCACGTTGACCTTCTGTACCTCCGTGCGGCTCGCGCGGCTGATTTGCGTCACCGGCGCACCACCTTGGTTGATCACCACAGTGTTATTGTTGCCCTGCACAATCACGTTGTTCACCACGGTCTGGTTGTAGACCCGCGTCACTTGTTGGCGCGGCAGGCAATGGCGATATGGATCACGTGAATAGAAGTGGCCGTGCGAAACGAACGTATAGTCCAGTGCGCCCAAGCCGAATTCAAAGCTCACGCCCACGTGACGGTCATAGTACGACAGGCCGAAGCCATGATGATAACGGGCTGCCGGGGGCAAAGGCGCCCAGCCGCAATAGCTGGAAGAATTTCTCCAACTCACCCAGGCCGGACCCCAGACGCGGTCCGGCGTCCAGCACCAGCCACGGCGGGGATGATTGAACCACCGGCCATAATGGAACGGTGCCCAGCCCCAGGAATAATCCGACTGCCAATACCAGCCGCTATCCGTATGGAGCCAGCGGCCGCCTTGGTGATACGGACGCCAGTCGGTGTAGGTCACCGCGATGGTCGGTTGCCAGCACCAGCCGTAACCATCCACCTCCACCCACGAACCGTACGGGGCGAGGGAGCCATAGAAATACTGCACATCCTCCGGCGCCTGCTGGATCACGATGGGCTGCTGCACAATGACCGGCTGCTGCTGCACAATGATGGGTTGTGCCTGCACCGCCACCTCAGCGGCTGGAGCCGGATTGGTGGAAACCAGCGGTGTTAAGGTGGGTGCCGTGGGTGCGGTCGGCGCAGTAGGTGCAGCCGCCTTCACTTCGGGGATGTTCGGCGCTTCCGTCGCGGGCTTGGTCGCGGCCAGCATGGCCTCGGGATTTGGCGAGCGCTTCACGATCTCCGCCACGACTTTATCGGAGACACCCAGGTCATGCAGGTAAATGATTTCTTCGGTGGTCGGATTATAGGCCGTCGTGGAGCGGGCGACGTACGCCAGCAACACATCCTCACCCACCTTGGCCTGAGCCAGGCGGATGATCTCAGCCAATCCGGGTGAGAGATTGGGAACGACGGGTGCCAACTGCTGCTTCACTTCTGGTACAGCGTTGGTGACGGGAACGGTGCTATCGGCCGTTTTGACCTTTTCCGTCTCTTCTTCCGCCGCGTTGACGACTTTCACCGATTCAGCCGCTCCGGGCAGGGCTGCAATGGCCGTTATGGCCAAACCCAACATCCCCGTCCGGGTAAGCTGTAAAAGACTCTGTTTCATAATAAGCGTTCGTGTGGGGGATTGTTGCGGTCCCCACTACAACCATATCATATCTGACTTAGTCCGCGTACGTATTATTCAAAGAAGCATCAGGGGTGCTATTTTGAACTAGCAGCTTTACTTATTAAAGTGGAGCGCATGAATTAGTAGAAAAAGAGTTTTTGATGCATGGTCAACCGACGGTTAGCTGGGGAAAAGCCCTTAAATACTTGTTCTACTGGAGGTTCCCGCTGAAACGCCGGGCACAACGCCATAACCAAGGAATTTCCATTGCCACCGGACGGTGCATGGAGTTGCTTAACGTTAGCCATGAAACATCTGTTGCCCTTTTCACTTTTATTTGTCGGACTGCTCATTGCCCATGCCGATGGTGTACAAGATAATCTAACCGAAAACGTCCGCCGCGTGCCGCCCCTCGGCATTGCCGTTCCGGAGAAGGACCAGCAGGAGATCCAGCAAGGTCTGGATGCCTTGGCCAAAGAGATTGAAGGCACGAAGCAAGCCGTCGGGAAAAAACCGGACCTGCTCGCGCTCCTGCCGGATGTTCAGATCTACCACAAGGCCGTCCGCTACGCGCTCACCTACCAGGAGATCCATAAGACCAACGAGATTGCCCTGGCCAAGCAACTTCTCCAGCAAGGGGCCGATCGTGCCAACCAATTGCGCGACGGAAAACCGGCGTGGACCAACGCCACCGGTTTAGTCGTCCGTTCTTTTGAATCGCGCATCGACGGCTCCGTGCAGCCTTATGGTCTGGTCGTTCCCGAGTCGGCGAAGACCGGTCTGCCCTCGCGCCTCGACATCTGGTTCCACGGACGCGGCGAAGTTTTGAGTGAAATGAATTTCATCAACGACCGCCAGCGCAATGCCGGCCAGTTCACGCCGCCGAACACCATCGTGCTGCATGTGTACAATCGTTACTGCAACCCTGCACGCTTCGCGGGTGAGACCGATGTGTTCGAGGCGCTCGCGCACGTGAAGAAATATTATGCCGTGGATGAGAACCGCATCCTTGTGCGCGGTTTCTCCATGGGTGGCGCGTCCTGCTGGAACTTCGCCGTGCATCATCCCAGCCTCTGGGCGGGGGCACAACCGGGCGCCGGTTTTTCTGAAGCGGCGGAGTTCCTGAAATTCTATCAGCAAGAAACGCTGAAGCAGTATCCGTGGGAGGCCAAGCTCTGGCGCTGGCACGATGCCACCGAGCACGCCATCAACCTCTTCAACGTGCCGACGGTGGCCTACAGCGGCGAGAAGGATAAACAGAAGCAGGCCGCTGATTTGATGGAGCAATTCACGACGAAGGAAGGCATCCGCCTGACGCACATCATCGGGCCGAACACGGAACACAAGTTTGAACCCGGTGCGAAGCTGGAAGTGGAGAAGCGCATGGACGCCATCGCCGCCCGTGGCCGCAATCCTGTGCCGCGTCAGGTGAAATACACCACGTTCACCCTGCGCTACCGCGAAGCTTTCTGGGCACAGATCGATGGGCTTGAACAGCATTGGGAACGCGGTCGCGTGGATGCGGAATTCGACATCGGCGGAAATCATTTCAAGGTGGATACCAAGGGGCTCACGGGCATCAGCCTCACTTTCAAACCCGGCGAGTATCCGTTGGATATCGTCCGACCGGCGATTGTGATTGTGGACGGGCAATCATTGGCGGGTCCGCGCGCGTTTTCGGATCGCAGTTTCAACGCAAGTTTCCGTAAAGAGGGCAAGCGCTGGAAGCTGGTGGACAATGCTTCCATCCCGGGCCTTGTGAAGAAACACGGCCTGCAGGGCCCCATCGATGACGCCTTCATGGATTCCTTCCTCTTCGTGCAACCGACCGGCACCGCGATGAATCCGAAAGTGGACGCGTGGGCCAAGGGCGAACTCGAACATGCCATCACGCACTGGCGGCAACAGTTCCGCGGCGATGCGCGAGTGAAGAAAGATTCCGAGATCACGGATGCGGACATCGCCCAGCACAACCTCGTCCTCTGGGGCGATCCCCAGAGCAACGCATTGCTGGCAAAAATCGCCGACAAGCTGCCTATCAAATGGACCAAGCAAGGTCTTTGGGCGGGCGCGGTGAATCACTCGGCGGATAAGCATGTGCCTGTAATGATTTATCCGAATCCATTGAACCCGCAGAAATACGTGGTCATCAACAGCAGCTTTACCTATCGCGAATACGATTACCTGAACAACGCGCGCCAGACGCCGAAGCTGCCGGACTGGGCGGTGATCGATATCAGCAAACCGGTGACCTCCCGCTGGCCGGGTGGCATCGTGGAAGCCGGTTTCTTTGGCGAGCGGTGGGAGTTGCTGCCGAAGAAGTAACCGTGCAAAAGATTTTCTGTAACCTTGCGGCCGGAAATCTTCTGTAAGGAGTGAAGCCGGGCTGTGTGCCTCGCGACACTAAAATGAACACTGCATTTAACTGTTTCCTGGGAATTACCAGCGTTGGCTTTACCGAGATTCTGGCTCTCGTTGCGGCCATCGTCTGCATGGTCGGCGTGATAATCATCATAGTGGTCGCCATCACCAGAAACCAACGCCCCCAGCAGGCGACACCGCCTGCTCCAGCGCCTGTATTCTCCGGCACACAACGTCTCTGCCCGGAGTGTGGTAAAACGTTGGACGCGGACGCTCCCCAAGGCCTTTGCCCATCCTGCCTGATGCGAGGTGCGTTCACCACGGCACCGGGTTCCAGCGCCGGCATGGGCGATACCACCCCGCCTTTGCCCGCTGATCTGGCCGCACACTTTCCGCAATTGGAGATCTTGGAGCTTCTTGGCCAAGGTGGCATGGGCATGGTCTATAAGGCGCGGCAATCTCAGCTCGATCGGTTCGTCGCGCTGAAATTGCTGCCCATCCGCGATTCCCATGATCCTGCTTTTGCTGAACGCTTCGCCCGCGAGGCGCGGGCTTTGGCCAAGTTGAACCATCCGAATATCGTATCTGTGCATGATTTCGGCCAAACGGAGAAATATTGCTGGTTCATCATGGAATATGTGGATGGCGTGAACCTGCGCCAGATGGAGCAGACGCAACGACTCACGCCTGAGCAGGCCATCGGCATCATCCCCAAGATTTGCGACGCGCTGCAGTACGCGCACGATGAAGGCGTGGTGCATCGGGACATCAAGCCCGGCAACATCCTTATCGATAAAAAAGGTCGCGTGAAGATTGCGGACTTCGGCCTCGCCAAACTGTTGAGCAAGAAGGAGGGCGAGGCGCATCTGACACAATCGAATATCGTGATGGGCACACCGCATTACATGGCCCCCGAGCAGATGAACAGCCCGCTGAGTGTGGATCATCGCGCGGACATCTATTCCCTCGGTGTGGTCTTCTACGAGATGCTCACGGGTGAATTGCCCATCGGCCGTTTCGCGCCTCCTTCCCAGAAGGTGCAGATGGATGTGCGCTTGGATGAAGTGGTCTTGCGCACGTTGGAAAGTGAACCGGCACGCCGCTACCAGCACGTCAGCGAAGTTCGCAGCGACGTCGAATCCATGCCGGAAACGAGTGGCCCGCGGCATAATCGCCATCGGTGATGTGGCTCATGGCGCGTTCGCTTTCGGGGGTTTTGCGAAAGGCGGTTTCGCTTTTGGTGGTGTGGCCATCGGCGTGGTGGCGGTCGGGGGCGTGGGCATTGGGTTGATCTCCTTCTCGGGTTTGGCGCTGGCGTTGCTCTTCGCTTATGGCGGGTTTGCCATCAGCGGCATCGCGGTGGGCGGTTTCGCGCTGGGTTATTATTCGAACGGCGGTGCGGCTTTTGGTATATATCCGTTGGGAGCCAATGCCTATAGCCCGGAGGCGCGGGAATTCTTCCGTGGCTGGCTGGGGTCGTGGTTGAACTGGGTGCTTATGGCCTTGGTGGTGCCTTCATTCGTGGTGCCGCTGATGGCCAACATATTCGCCCGCAGCCGACTGACGGCCCAGTTGACGGTGGGCACGCAGAGGACAGGTGCCGTTCCCGCTGAAGTGCTGCAAAAGCTGCGTCTGCCGGCGTTCGCTTTGACCGTCGTTGCTGTATTGGAGTGGGTGGCTCTGGTGGCGGTGAGCATTCCTCTGATCTATTGGAGCGCCAGT
This sequence comes from Verrucomicrobiota bacterium, assembly GCA_021156225.1. GTDB lineage: Bacteria > Verrucomicrobiota > Verrucomicrobiia > Limisphaerales > JAEYXS01 > JAEYXS01. The sequence continues at coordinate 6,858 of JAJNBN010000224.1, forward strand.
CAGGAACGGCAGGCCCCGGCTGAGGCGTTGCTCGGTACGACGGGGCCAATCCTGGCGGTCATCGGCCTATTGCTGCTGGGCATGTCGGCCTTGATGATTTGGGGCGCGGCGAAGATGCGGGAGGGGCGGGGATATGGGCTGGCCATCCTTGCCTGTATCCTGGCCATGGTGATGGCTCCGGCGAACCTCATCGGGTTACCGGTCGGAATCTGGGCCTTGGTGGTCCTGCTACGTCCCGAGGTGAAGGCGGCGTTCCGCTGAAACTGGTTGGCACCAGTGAAAACCCAGTTGACGCGCTTGGCCTCGCAGGCGACTTTAGCGATGTTATGGAGGGACCGCTCAAAGTTCAAATGACGGCCTCCCAGAGAGGACTCTGGGAACGTATCAGCCGTTATACTTTCGATACCCCCGGGACTGCGTATCCTTTTGTCGAACGGCTGGCTGAAGAAAATGGCTGGCCTCTTGGTTATGCCTTGCGCGTGGAGGAGGAATACCGGCGGTTCGCTTTTCTGGCCGTCAGCGCCGGACATCCTGTTTCCCCGCCGGATACCGTGGATCAGGCCTGGCACCTGCATCAGCTTTACTCGGATTCCTATTGGGAAGACTTCTGCAACCAAACATTGGGAACGGCCTTTTCACACCATCCCACAAAGGGCGGGGCGGCGGAACAAAACAAGTTTGCGGATTGGTATAAGCTGACGACGGAAAGTTACGTGCGCTTTTTCGGCCAGCCGCCACCGACGGACATCTGGCCTCCGGTCGGTCCGTCCATTTCCCAAGAGCATGATTTTGCCCGTGTGGACCGTAAGAACAACTGGGTTTTCCCAAAAGCGAAGTTCTGGACCTTGGTCATGTTCCTTGGCTTGCTGGGCATTACCACGGGGGTATTGGCTTTGGTTGGCACCGTCACGATGGGTGGTTCCGTTTTAAATGCCCAAGGGCCGGATTTCCTCGGTTTCTACCTGTTCTCGTTCATGGGGCTGCTGGTCCTGGCGTTCATCCTCGTTTCCCGGGCCAAGTTTCGCCCGGGGTCGATCGATATAAATACGGTCCACCCTTATGAGTTCGCCTACCTGAATGGTGGCCGACAGGCCGTTGTCCATGCGGCGATCGCCCGTTTGATGAAGGACGGATGCCTGCGCCGTGAGGCGGGAGGCGACACGTTTGCTACCGGGGATGCTCGATTGGAGAATGCGCATCCCATTGAGGAACGGATCATCAGCTATACCCAAAATCGGCAGGGCGGCTGCACAGCCTTTTCCTTGCTGGCCGCGGTCAAAGTGCCGACGGCTGCCCTTGCGAACCGTTTGGAAGCTGCGCAATTGCTTTTGTCCGCCGAACAACACTGGCGTATCCGCGCGTTGGTCCTCGGATTGTTCGGTGGTCTGGCCTTGTTGGGTATCAACAAAATCTTGACCGGACTTTCGCGCTCCAAACCGGTCTTTTTCCTGATGATGCTCACGGCTTTGACGATGGTTGGCTGCATTGTTTATTGCGTGAAGATGTCGCGGCGCACCTCTTTGGGGAAAGAGATCCTGACCGTTGTCAAAGACCGGTGTCGTTCCTTAGCAGATTGGTCACGCCAGGGACGCATGGAACCGGTCGGGGCAGATGTCGCTTTGATGGTGGGCGTACTTGGGCTCAGCACGTTACCCGCCGTGGGCATGACCGATTTGCGCCGCACCTTGGCTCCTCCATCGCAGGGTGGCGGCGACGGGGGCAGTGGTGGGTCAGGTTGCAGTTCAAGCGATGGAGGTGGTGGTGATGGGGGAGGCGGCGGCTGTGGAGGATGTGGCGGTGGCGGCTGCGGGGGAGGTTAGGCAAGGCGTTGGAGAACGCAGGAACGGATTAGAAGACCCAGTCATGATGCGTCGTGAATCCATCAAATACTATCTCGCGTATCATTTGGCCTCACGCTTGGACCCCAATCGCTCTTACACCAAGTCGGAAGTGGAGACTTTCATCTGGCAGCGCGTCAGCCCGGACATTCTGGATGTGCCCACCACCACCAAGGACCACTTGCGCGTGGCCATGCTGGACCTCCGTCTGGTGACCCGCACCATTGATGATCTCGATTATCGTGTTTCGCCATTATTGTTGCGTCCGGATGACACGCTGGAAGCCGCCTTCGAAAAATTGAGGCCGGTTACGCGTCCCCCGGTTGACGGATTGTATCGCTGTCCGCGTTGTCATCAAAGTTTCAAGCAAGCCACGTATATCCGGCATTATCAGCGCGTGCATACCTCCTACC
>JAJNBN010000225.1 GCA_021156225.1 Verrucomicrobiota bacterium
ACGCTCCACCAGAACCTTGTGCAAGCTGCCGATAGAAAATGACAAGTGAACGAAAGCACGCGTTTTCCGTTTCCCCTAGTTTGCTCACCGTTGCCCGGCCGTCGCCGGAGAAAGTTGAGGCCCGGTTGGACTCAAGTTTCATAAGGCATCTGAGCGATGGCCGGGCAACGAACAATTTAAAAATGAAGAAGCACACACAAACCTTGGAAGAGAAGAAACAGAAGTCCGGCCAGCGTCCGTCCGTCGCCACGATGGCATTGGTCAATGCCATCATGCTGACGGGTGCAGCTCACGCCCAGACGAACACGCCGCCCATCAAGGCGGGCAGCAGCACGAACGCGCCGGTCAAGATGCAGGACGTCGTCATCAGCGCCGACAAGGTGAAGGATGAAACTTCCTACCAGCCACAGGCTCTGCAGACACCCAAGCTCACTGAGCCCCTGGTGAACACGGCCCAGTCGATCACAGTCATCCCGCGCTCCGTCATGGAAGACCAGGGTGCCACCTCCCTCCGCGATGTGCTGCGCAATGTGCCCGGCATCAGCATGCAAGCGGGTGAAGGTGGTGTGCCCGCCGGTGACAACCTTTCCATCCGCGGCTTCAACGCCCGCACGGACATGTTCATCGATGGCGTGCGTGACTTCGGCGGTTATTCCCGCGACCCGTTCAACATGGAGCAGGTCGAAGTGTTCAAGGGACCGGCTTCCTCCACCAGCGGTCGTGGCTCCACCGGCGGTTCCATCAACATGGTGAGCAAATCGCCCCAGGCGGAGCCGTTCTACGGTGGCTCGACGGGCGGCGGCACGGATGCCTATTTCCGCCAGACGGTCGATGTGAACCAGCCGTTGAAGGAAGGCGTGTCCCTCCGCCTCAATGGTTTGTGGCACCAGAATGACACTCCCGGCCGTGATGAAGTGTTCAATGAGCGTTGGGGTGTGGCCCCTTCCCTCGCCTTTGGCCTGGGCACCTCTACCCGCCTCACGCTAAGCTATTTCCATCTCCAGCAGGATAACATGCCGGACTACGGCATCCCGTTCGTGCCGCCGGGCAACACGAACCCGATTCTGGCCGGTTATGGCGATCAGGTCGCGCCAGTGAAGTACTCCAACTTCTACGGCAGCGTGAACCGCGACTACGAGAAGATCCAGACCGACCTAGGCACTGCGATTTTTGAGCATGACTTCAGCGATTCGTATTCCCTGCGCAATCTCTTCCGCATGGGCCAGACGTATCGTGATTCCGTGATCACTGCACCGCGTTTCTTTGACTCCGACCCCACTCCCGCTGGCGTTATCCACGACACAAGGATCACCCGCCAGTTCCAGTCTCGTGACCAGGTGGATACCGTGCTGCAAAATCAGACCGATTTCACCTCCCGTTTTGAGACCGGCAAGGTGGACCACACGCTGGTCACCGGACTTGAAATCGCGATTGAATCGTCCGAAAACTACGCCCGCACAGCTCCGGCGGCAGCTCTGACAGACATCTTCAATCCTACTCCGGATGATCCCTTCGCCGGCCCCATTACCCGCACGGGAGCGTACAACAAGGCCGATTCCACGACCGTCTCCCTCTATGCTTTTGACACCATGAAGCTGGGCGAGCAATGGCAGCTCAATGGCGGCCTCCGCTTCGATCATTTCGCGGTGAAATACCGGACGATCAACGCCGCCGGCACCACGACCGGAGTTTTTGACAACTACGATGACACCATCAGTTGGAAATCCAGCCTGGTTTACAAGCCGCGGGCCAATGGCAGCATCTATTTCGCCTACGGCACGTCGTTCAACCCCTCGGCCGAAGGCCTGACCTTGGGTACGGGTGTGGGCAACGCCACCAACGTCGATCCCGAGAAAAGCCAGACCTTCGAACTGGGCACGAAATGGAACTTCTTCGAGGACCGCCTGTCGCTGAGTTCAGCGATCTTTCGGACGGAGAAGACCAACGCCCGGACGCCAGATCCTATCACCGCTGTGATTGGCATCGACGGCGAGCAATATGTGCAAGGCTTCGAGCTGGGTGCGGCGGGCCGCATCACGGACGACTGGCAGGTCTTTGCCGGTTACACCTACATGGTCAGCGAGATCACCAAGTCCGGCACCGCGGGGGAGACTGGCAATGAACTGCCCAACGTGCCCGAGCAATCCTTCAACCTGTGGACCACGTATCAATTGCCGTGGGGCATCGAGGTGGGCGGCGGCGCGCAGTTCGTGGATACCCGCTACAGTGCCAATAACAACACGCGTCAAGTGGACGGCTATGTGCTGTATGACGCCATGGTCGGCTACCGCATCAACAAGAACTTCGATGTGCGCCTGAACGTGTATAATCTGGCGAATACGACGTATATCGATCGGGTCGGTGGCGGTCACGTCATCCCCGGTGCCGCCCGATCGGCCGTCCTCACGGCCAACTTTAAGTTCTAAGCCCCGTCGGCATGGCTGACCCGTTGCGCCCCTGCAAGTTATTGAGGCGCAACAAGCTGGCGACCCATTCATTCGGCGGATTGCGCGGAAAGTGCAATCCGCCGATAGAAAATGGCAACTGGCCGTAAGCGAAAGTTCGTTGGTTCCCCTATATTCCCCACGCTTGTCTGGTCTTTTCCCAGCCAAGTAGAGACCGGTATTTCAGACAACGTGCATGCTGAGTCTGGCAAAGTGAACGGGAAAATGATTTAACGAGAGTCTATGCTGATCAGCATTCCAGATGTTTTGACGCCGCAACAAGTGGCGGAAGCCCGTGTGATCCTCGACCAGGCGGAGTGGGTGGATGGCCGCGTGACGGCGGGTCACCAATCCGCCAAGGCCAAGGACAATGTCCAGATCCCCGAAGGGCATCCGGCCGCGCGGCAACTCGGTGACATGATTTTGGGCGCCTTGGGAAAGAACAATCTGTTCCTCTCCGCGGCCCTGCCCCTGCGCGTGTTCCCGCCGCTATTTAACAAATATTCCGGCGGCCAGTCTTTCGGCACACATGTGGATAACGCCATCCGCCAGATTCCAGGCACACCGCATCGCATCCGCACAGATCTTTCCGCCACGCTCTTTTTCGCAGGACCGGAAGAATACGATGGCGGCGAACTGTGCGTGGAAGATGCCTACGGCGTGAAGAAAGTGAAGCTGCCGCCGGGTCACATGGTTTTGTATCCCGCCACCAGCCTGCATCACGTCACGCCGGTGACGCGTGGGGCGCGTATCTGCTCCTTCTTCTGGCTCCAGAGCATGATCCGTGATGACGGGAAACGCACGCTGCTCTTCGATCTGGACATGGGCATCCAGCGCTTGAGCGCGGATCATCCGAATCATCCCTCCGCCGTGCAGTTGACCGGCGTGTATCACAATCTGCTCCGCCAGTGGGCGGAGATGTAAAAATTTATCGTATCATGAAATCATTTTTCTATTCTCGCGTGTTGAGTGCGTTGCTGCTCGCGTCGGCCACGATGGCGGCACAGGCGCATAATATCTGGCTGGAGGACCTGCCGACGGGTGAGGTCGGATTCCGCTTCGGCGAAATCGGGGAGAAGATTGAGACCTCACCGGGACGCCTGGATGCCTTCACCGGTCTGCAAGGTTGGACGGTGGCGACGAACCAGTTCAAGTTGGAGAAAAAGAGCGGCCACATCCTGCTGCAAGGCAGCAAAGCGACCGCTCCGGTGCTGGTGGAAGAAGCGGGCATGGCGGTGCGGGCGGTGCAGAATCCGCGCAAAACGATGTTTTACGCGCGCTGGCAACCAGCCAAAGCAGAAGCGGGTGAGGCGGCGTTGACGCTGGACATCGTGCCGACGGGCAAGCCGGGTGAATATCGGGTATCGTTCCGAGGCCAGCCGCTGGCCGAAGCCAAGATCAAGGTGGAAGGCGAAAAGGGATTCACCGCCGACCTGACGGCGGATGCGCAGGGCAAGGTCACGTTCAAAGCCCCATCCAAGGGATTGTTTTTGCTGGTCTGCGTGCATCGCGAGACGTTGGCGGGTTTTGCCGGAGGCAAGGCTTATGAGGGTCTGACGCACAGTTCCACCCTTTCCTTCCGCCAGCCATGACGAAGTTTCGTAAAGTCCTATTCTGGCTTCACCTCGTCGCGGCCATCGTCGCGGGGGTGGTGATTTTGGTGATGTCCGTCACCGGCGTGCTGCTCGCGTATGAGCGGCAGATGGTGGCGTGGGCGGATAAGGAATACCGCGGGACGGTTCCGGCAGGAGCCACACGCCTGCCGGTGGAAGAGTTGCTCGCCAAGGTGAAGGAGGTCGAGACGAATGCCGCTCCTTCCGGCGTGACGATGAAGTCGGATGCCGCCGCTCCAGTGGCGATGAATTTCGGCCGCGAGAAGACGGTCTTGGTGAATCCCTACACTGGGGCGGTCATCGGCGAACCGTCCAAGAAGATCCGCGAGTTTTTCCATGTAACCACAGATCTGCATCGCTGGCTGGCGGCGGAAGGCGACTATCGCGCCACGGGCAAAGCCATCACGGGCGCGTGCAACTTGGCGTTCCTGTTTTTGGTGGTGAGTGGCCTTTATCTCTGGTGGCCGAAGAACTGGGCCGCCTCCACGCTCAAGGCGATCGCGTGGTTCAAGTCCGGTCTGAGCGGCAAGGCGCGCGATTGGAACTGGCATAATGTCTTCGGCTTTTGGAGCTGTGTGCCGCTGTTTTTCATCGTGATCACGGCCACCGTTTTTTCCTATCCATGGGCGAGCAATCTTGTCTATCGCATCACCGGCAATGAGCCGCCACCTCCGCGCACGGCTCCGGGCGCACCGGGGGCTGGACCGCAGATGGCCAAGGCGGGCGAACAAAAAGGTCCGGGCGATGCCAAAGCGGGTGAAGGCAAACGTGACGAAAGCAGGGGCGAGGGCAAACGTGGTGAGGGAAAATCGGGTGAACGCCGTGAAGGCGGCGGTGAAGGACGTCGCGCTAGTGGTGGTGCGGCCCGTGCGCTTTATGCGCCGGGTGAATTGAACGCCATCTGGACGAAGGCGGAAGCTCACGCCACCGACTGGCAGACGATTAGCTTGCGTTTCCCGACGGCAGCGGATGCGCCGTTCGCGTTTCTCGTGGATCGCGGCAATGGCGCACGGCCGGATCTGCGGGCGACGGTCAACTTGAGTGCCAAGACCGGTGAAGTAGTCAGCACGGAGACGTATGAGAGCTACAATTCCGGGCGCAAACTGCGTCTATGGGTCCGCTGGATTCATACGGGTGAAGCGGGCGGGATTTTGGGCCAGACCATCGCGATGCTGGCTTCCTTGGGCGGCGCGGTGCTGGTCTATACGGGCTTCGCGCTGACCTTCCGCCGCTGGCGCAACTGGCGGCAGGGCAAGCAGGCGCAGAACGTGACCGCCGAAGTGGTGACCCAACAGGCTGAAGAGGCTGAGTTGGTCGGCAAGCCCTGAACTTTTGAGTAAGGGATGCTTTGAGAGCGTCCAATGACCAGTCAAAACGGCCCGAGGATGGGCCTTGACGCTAGTTACTTGAGATTTATTCTCATTAGTCTGATTTGATCAGTTTATGTCCGTAACCGCAGAGCCAATTAAGATCATCGTGAAGGCCCCACCGGCCAGCGCGGATCGTTGTGCTTTGGGGGATGCGTGTCCCACGCGGCTGACCTGTGAACTGGCCCGGCAATGCCTGCCGCAGGATGGTCCCGATCCGAATCTTAAGTTCGCCTGGGCGAATGCCATCTGCGCGCTTTTCGTGATCATCGGCGTCATGGGTATCTTCCAGCCGTTGTTTGTACTGCCCATCAAAGCGAGTCCACCGAAGGTGGATACCATCCCGGTGCTGTTTAATCCGCCCCCGCCACAACCGCCCCAGTCCTTGGCGCAGAATAATGCAGCCACGCCGGAGAACAGCACGGCGGAGCCGATCGAGACCCCGGAGATTGTTCCCGCCGTCACGCCGATGAATGCGCAAATCACGTTCGCGGTGCCGGTGGAAGGGCCGGTGCGTTTGGTGGCGGCGAAGTATGCGGAAGCGCCGCCAGTGAAGTTGAGCAGGCCGGTGGCACCGCCGGTGAGCGATAGCAAGCCGGGTGGCAGTAGCGGACCGGCGGTGGAGTTCAATCCCACGCCGGGTGATGGCGGCACCTATCCGCGCCCGAGCAAATATCCACCCTTGGCGCATGAACGCGGCTGGCAGGGGAAGGCCATGATCGAAGTGTTGGTGGATGTCCGGGGCAATCCGGTTCAGGTGACGGTTGCCGAAAGCTCCGGCTACAAGATTCTGGATAATGATGCCTTGGAATGCGTGAAGAAGCGGTGGC
>JAJNBN010000641.1 GCA_021156225.1 Verrucomicrobiota bacterium
CAGCGGATTTTGAGGCGACACTGGGCCAGCGCACACCGCCGCCTACGAAATTGCTCCAGCGTTTGCGCGTGCCGTCGGATTCGATGAACCAGAGGTTCGGCGTGCGGTCAGCGTTATCGGTGAGCTTGGGGATGGTCTCGCCCAGCTTGGTGGTGCTGGGAGTCACTTCACCGACGGAGACGGCGATCATGCGTTTGCCATCGGGGAGGAACTGTGGCCAAAGCTGTTGGAAGTTATTGGTGGTCACGGGCCGGCGTGATTCGGAGCCGACGTTCAGGAGCCAGATCTGTTCGGCGGCGGAACCGGAGTAACGCGGGCGCGTCCAAGGAAATCCGTAACGGCCGTAAATGATCTGGCGGCCATCGGGCGAGAAGCTGGCGGAGTCGAGCTTGGCGTAATCCTCGGCGTAACGGGTCAGGCCGAAGGTTTCCACGTCGATGGCGTAGATGCCGAAATTTGCGGAATCACGTTTGCCGGTGAAGAGAATCTGTTTGCCGTCGGGGCTCCAGCCGGTGGGCATGTCGGCGCCGCCGTGCCAGGTGAGGCGTTGGGCTTCGCCGCCTTCGCTGGGGATGAGGAAGATATCCCAACTGCCTTCACGACGGCTGGCGAAGGCGATCCATTTGCCATCGGGGGAAAAGCGGGGATAGCCATCGCTCTCCACGTGCTGAGTGAGCGGGACCGCACGACCGCCCTCGCTGGAAGCGGTCCAGATGTCGCCGCGATAAACAAAGGCGAGACGCTTGCCGTCCGGGCTCAAGGCGGGTTGGCGCGCACCGATGACGGGCTCGGGCTTGGGCGGGGCCAGTTGGGCATGGGCAGTGACGGCAAGGGACAGACCCGCGACGAGCGCGAGGCGGTTAAGGAAATTCATGGGAGCCACAGGGAGTTTGTATGCTGTAGGGCGGATGTGGTCAAATGCGGAGAGGAGGAGCGTGCCCGTCTCGGGCACAGCAAGGTGAAATGCTGCAAAGGGTTTAAGGATACATTAGGAAAAGCGAGGGACTTTGTGCGGATGTCTTTTGGCAAAGCGTAAACTTCATTTGCTTATGTACGTTGCTGTGCCCGAGACGGGCACGCTCCATCAGAGGCTCAGATGCCCCAATGCCAGCAGACCGTAGTAGGTATATTCGCAGTCGAGGTGGTCGTCGGTCCAGTTGCCGTGGAAGGAGCCTTCGGCGGTCCAGAGGGTGTCGATGAAATCGAGGCACTTTTCGCGGATGGGGTCGAAGGAGACTTCGAGGCCGGAGAGCGCGTGTAGGGCGGTGGCGGTGGAGAGCAGATCGGGGATGGGCGCGCCGGGGATGGCAAGGAAACCACCTTGCGGGTGAGCTTGCTTGAGCAACCACTCACCTACTTGCGCAGTGAGGGGCAGGCGGAGGTGGCGCAGTAAAGTGACGGCGGCGGCGGTGGAATTTGTGGCGCCGAACTTCATGCCGCGTTCATTCGTCCAGCCGCCATCGGGGGTTTCGAGAAATTTCAGGCATTGCACTACGCGCAATGGTTCGGGCAATTCCACGCCGAGGTCTTGATAGGCGGCGAGGGCGAGGAAGCAGCCGTAGGCGGTGCCGAACAGGCGCGCGGCAACACGGGTGATGAAATCAGCGGGGCGTTGCGAAAGGATATCGGGTTGCTGATTCGCGAGGGCGGCCCAGCAGCGGGCGAGGCAGCAGAGGTGCACGAAGTCGAGCCGTTCACCGCAGTCTTGATTCACAAGATACTGCGCCACGGCAGGCACGCGGATATCGGCGCGGAGGGCGAGCAAGCCTTCGAGGCCGAAGACGGTGTAGTAGAGATCGCTGGTGCCGGTGCGGTCGCGAAAGCCGCCATCGGGGTTTTGCTGGGCGAGGAGAAAGTCGCGCACGAGATCGGCGGAGTCGCCCAAGGTCTTGGGGGCGACGCGGGCGACCTGCAACATTTCCAGCCGGATGCTCATGCGGGGAAAAGCTATCCACCGCGCCAAGGCGTGCAAAGCCCAAGGTGAAAAGAAAAAGGGCAGGCCGAAATGGCCTGCCCTGTGGTGTCGTTACCCGATCAACCACGATCAGTCTTTATCGTACACGGTCCAGATGCCGGACTGCTTGGCGGTATCGGTGTTCACCCGGCCCAGAGTGGCCCTGCGTTGCATGGTTTCCGCATGGCCATCCACAAACAGGTAATCATACATATCGCGCCCGTGGAGCGTGGAGCCATCCGTGGTGCCGCTGAACTGCGAGGTGTTGGTGCCGGTGTCGTAGTGTGAATTCTCCTGCGCGATCTCGGCCCAGCCATCCGAGCCCAGATAGCTGGAGGCGGAGATGCGCTCAGTGAGCAAGAGGGTGCCGCTGGGGTCGGTTACCATGGCTTCGTTGACCGCGTACTGGTTGCGGATCTTGCTCAGGCGCGTGGCTGTGTCATCGAAGGTCCCATCCCGCCAGCCCCAAAAGCCGCCGTTCAAAGTGGTGCCGCCGGAAGCGGGCTCACCTTGCCGGATGACCAGGCCCACGGCGGTTTTCATGGCCGGATTCGGAGGCCAATCGCTCGCGCCAGTGGTGTTGTAGTTAAAGCTGGCGGTTTTACCCATGTTGTTTTGCGGCATGGCGTAGGAACGCCGCACACCGCGCCAAGTGTTGGCACCAGGAACGGCGTTGTGAGCGTCCAAGGCGGGAACTTTATCCGCCGGGCAGATGGCCCAGAGGTGCTTGATGGGTTCTCGCTTGGCACCCGTTACCGTGGGATTCCAGTCGATGCGCCAAGTACATTGACCATCCATCAAGCTGTAAGGAGACCCCATGTAAGTAAGAATTGTTTCATCCCAGCTCCAATGGGGACCTTCACTGGGATCACCTGGTCCAAAGGCGGCCGTCTTCACGAAACGGGCGAATGGGATTTCCTGTTTGTTATCGGCAAAATACATGTTCATCCCCAAGGCGAGCTGCTTGAGGTTGTTCACGCATTTGCCGGTGTTGGCCCGTTGCTTGGCTTTCGCCAAGGCCGGGAGCAGCATGCCGGCAAGGATGGCTATGATCGCGATGACCACCAGCAGCTCGATGAGGGTGAAGCCTTTTTTGAGACCCCGTGCTTGTGTGTGGGCTTTCATAAGGGAGGTTGTTGTTGGTGTTAGGGGTTGAGGGAGGGAAATCATTGGGCCACAAGGGAGACCTTGCCGGTCTGAGGATCGTAAACGAATTTTTGACCGGCGGGAGCGGCGGGCAGCCGTGACACCATGCGATAGGTGACCAACTGGTTCAGGTCGGTCAAAG
>JAJNBN010000226.1 GCA_021156225.1 Verrucomicrobiota bacterium
TCAGGTCAAGATTTCCACCCCCTTCCCCCTCCCAATGGTCCTCGTCGTCGTCCTCGATTTCTTAAACGCCGAACATTCCCCCTAAGCCCCATAAGTCCTATCAGACCTATAAGCCCTATTCCCCCACTCAACCCTCAACACAATCGCCTCTCAATTATAGGCCCGTGATGCAATCACTCCCCCGAAGTGCGCCTTCCTGTCTGGTCCGTTTTATGTTTCCTACACGATTGCCTCCTGTCCTGCGGTACTTTAGCAACCAGTCCACCCTCACCGGACCAAACCCTCGCCAGCCACTCCACAAGCAAAGCCGATCGTCCTCGTTCTCGTCCTCGTCGTCGTCCTCGATTTGATAAATCTCGAACTCCGCCGTCACGCCAACGCCGACCATCGGCCGAAACGCAGCCCGGTAGGGCGAGGCTCAAGTGGCCATCGGTGCAACCGACGAGCCCTGACCTTTTCCGCCAAGGCACCACAATAACCACACCCCACCCCCGCCGAAGCCCAACGCCCCCATCCCCCTCTCCTCCATTGATAAATGGAGGAGAGGGCCGGGGAGAGGAGGCGCTGAGCCACCCCTTCCCCCATAATGGGAGGCCGAACTTCGGCCGGCCCCTGCATTCCCTTTAGGGAATTATTTCAAAGAACAATGAAACCATCCGACCCCTGTGCCGTATCGTGTTCTCCCCCTCTACGATTGAGAGTTCAAATTCAGCATATGTCCCTGACCCGGCCGGGTCCGCATTGGCTACTAGAGATTCCCCGGGCCCATTCTCGACCGACGTCCCGTTCCCCCTCCGGCTTACGAGCCCCGATCCACACGCCCGATACACTCACATATCCTATTCTGGTTCGGTAGGGCGGAGCTGCCGCTCCGCCCAAACTCTTTTCGCATCTGCTCTACCGAACTTGGGCAGAGCACCCGAACGCGAAAGATGCTTTCCTTTCGGACTTCGCCCCTCTCACCTCGAACCTACTCTTAACGGTTCCATAAGGATCGCCATCTCCCCGCCAACGCAGGACATGACCGCACACGCGTACACAATGCACCATCATGCTTGATGACTTGGGATTTTCCGGAAGCTGCCTGCCGCTCCGATTGAGCGCCAACCTCCGTTCACCCGTCCTTTACCGACAACGAGTTGTCAGCATTGCAAACCTTATCAAAACCTCGTCAATTTATCCATCAAAAAATCACCGAAAACCGGCTCACAAACGGAACAATTTGTAACAGAATAAATTACAACCGAAGATTTTTTGCGCTGACTCACAAGATCTCTCCATATCGTCGTGTGGGGGACAGCCCCGGGGGACTACTCCCCCCTACCCACCGGAAGCGGATTTGACCATCGTTCACCCCGACAGTGTTACCCGTTCTCTCGCGAGTCCAGGTGGCAGGGGTGCCTCGGTGCCACCCGCTGATCCGCAACCAATAGAAAACACCTGAGTGCCATGAAAAAATTAAACGATCTCTCCGGCCAACCGGGCCTCGTCTCTGCGTCCGATCGCGGGTCGGCTAAACCATCGTGGCTTGCTGTTTTTCGCCCACTGCCCGGCAGTTTCCGCCTCATCGCCCTGCTTGCAGTGGTGCTGCTCCAGTTCGGCACCGCTTCGGTGACTTATGCCGACCGGTCGCCCACGAACTGCATCGGCAGCGGGTTGGGCCTCAATCTCTTTACCAACCTTGAAGGGATCCGTGTCGGCGACCGCATCTATTACGGTCTCGAGGTATTCAACGGGGTGCCCAATAGCGTTTCCGTCGTTTGTGATGCCTCGGCCATTCAAGCGTTCATCGTCACCCCGGATGGCGTCACCAATTCAGTGGCGCTGAGCCGCACGCTTTTGCATAACGGCGAATCTGACTTTTACCCCGACGTGGTCAGCTATATCGTGCGCGTTCAGGACATCTTGCCCGACAGCACCGTGCGTGCCGTGGCCTTGGGAAGCGGCACCATCCACCAAGGCGAGAACCACAGCACAGGTGGTGGTTTCCAAGGGGTGAATACGGAGATAGTGGGCCCGCCGGGAACCAACTGCGTTTGCATCAATGGCACCAATGGGCTAAACGGCGCCACCGGCCCCATGGGCTTAACCGGTTTGACCGGTCCCATGGGCTTGCCCGGTCTCCCCGGACTAGCAGGCATCAATGGAATCAATGGCACCAACGGACTCAACGGAGTCGCCGGCACCAACGGTCTGCCGGGAACCATCGGCCCCATGGGCTTAACCGGTTTGACCGGCCCCATGGGCTTGCCCGGTCTCCCCGGACCAGCGGGCATCAATGGAATCAATGGCACCAACGGATTAGACGGAGTCGCCGGCACCAATGGTCTGCCGGGAGCCATCGGCCTCACCGGCTTAACTGGTTTGACCGGCCCCATGGGCTTGCCCGGTCTCCCCGGACCAGCCGGCATCAATGGAATCAACGGCACCAACGGATTAAACGGAGTCGCCGGCACCAATGGGGTAAACGGAATTAATGGAACCGGCAGCACGCCCCAGTATGGATACTTCTTTAATTTGAGCGCGCAGGCGGTGGCTCTCGAAGCCGCCGTCACCTTTAGTAATACGGGTGTTCACACCGCCGGAATCACCCACGGTGTGGGCAGCAGTGACGTGGTCCTCGTCTCCGCTGGAGACTACAAGATCAACTTTTCCGTGTCCGCCACCGAACCCAATCAATTCGCCTTGTTCCTCAATGGCGTGGCAGTCGCGTCATCCATTTACGGTTCCGGGGCGGGGGTCCAGCAGAACACCGGTCAGGTCATCCTCACGGCCCAAGCCAACGATGTGCTTACACTTCGGAATCACGCCTCAGCAGCCGTCATCACTCTGGCGGCCATTCCCCCCATCGGCGGTACCGCATCCACTGTTAACGCCTCCCTGCTGATCCAGAAGCTGAACTAGCGTGTTTCAAAAATAACGCAGCGGGGTGGTGCGCGGATTGTCGGGTTTGCGGCATCCCCTCCCTCACTCGATGTTCAAAGCTTCTCCATTCCGCACCGCCCTCCCTATATCTGCGCCCACCTGCAGTTAAACTCCCCCTGCCTACGTTTCCCCCACATTGGCCCGCCGGTGCAACCGGCCTACCACCTCTGCTTGTCACTCAAAAACAACTGATACGGAAACCAGTCCGCATACGCGTGCTTCAGCGGAAACCCATCCGGCAACTCTCCCTTGATCACACTGTTCAAACCAAACTCCGACCACGGTTCCGCCTGTTCACCGGACATCTCCGTGAGCAGCTTGCGGTCGAGTGAGATCGACGTGAGATACAACGCATTCACCGGCTTCGCCTGATGGATGACTGTGAACTCCGTCGTATAATCCCGCGGAATCAAAAGACTCGTCCGCTGCCCATACCACGCCACTGCGGCGGGCATATCACTCACCGTCCACTCCTCCGGCTTCAACCACGCCGACGCCTGCTGGATCACCGGCGGATGAAACGGCGGATACACCCACGCACTCGGCCGCGCCGTCAGCAGATTCAACAACAGCGGCAAGCTGAAGATGAAAACGAACCCGCCTGTGATCACGCCCCGACCCGGATCAAAGACCGGCTTCAACTGGTCCGCCAGCACGTTGAACATCCCCGCGCCAAACATCACCACCAACGGCACCAGCACCATCAGGAGATTTTCCCCGTTCAGTTCCGGCGAAACACTGCTCGCCTGCGTCCGCCCCAAAGCCTGCGTGATGATTAACGCCACCAAACTTAAAATGATCCACAACCGCAGCTTCAATAACCCCGGTCGCGTGAACGGCAGCAGCAGGCTCGCGAGGAAAAACGCGCTCAGCCACGTCCCGCCCAGCCGTGGCAGATCCGTCACGATCACCTTCTCCACATTATCCGTCAGCTTTTCCCAATGCGCCTCCACGCCATACTTGCCCAAATCAGACGCCACACTCACATCTTCCGGCTTCAAGGCCCGCTCCAGTTCATCCGCCGGGAAAAACGCCGAGGCCGCATACACCGCATAACTCGCTGTGCCAAACGGCTTGCCGCAAACCTCCATGTTTCGCTGCAACCAAGGCGCCAGCACACCTGCGAAACCGATCAGCAACGCCAGCCCCAGTACTCCGCGCCGTTCTTCAAAAGCATTGAACACATACACCAGCGCCGGCACCGCGAGCAGTATCAGGCTGTAACGCGTCAGTCCTGCCAGCCCCAGCACTGCTCCACCCAACAAGACCAGCGGCAAAACCTTCCCGATTCCCCATTTGTCTTCGCGCGCCCCCTGCTCCGCCTTCGTCAAAAGCCACATCGCCACCACCACAAAAAACGCCGCCAGCAGATTCGGCAAACCCGCCTGCGAGAAGCGCCAGAAAAGATCCGTGCCCCCCAGCACAATCACCGTGAACCACGCCACCGGCTCATCGAACAGGCGCTTGGCCAAGCGGAACAGCACCAGCAACAAGAGAAAGAAAATGATCTGGTTCAGATACGCGATCTGCTGGTCCGGCTGGAACCGGTTGAACTCCCCATCCTTGCTGATCTCGTAATTCCACGTCCCCACCTTCATCCACTGCGCCAGCAGCCAAGGATACGCCGGTGCGTTCATCAGATCCGGCTGCGGCAAGGTCACCGTGATTTTTTCGCCCTTCGCCTGCTGTTGCAGCACGAAGAGATCAAGCGGCCGGACGACATCCGTCACATAACCCTTGCCCTGCGCGATGTTCCGCGCGAGCTGCGCCTGCTCCATCGCCTCCTGCGTGCCGAGATTCTGGAACTCGCGCACATTGTAGAGCAGCATCACGAAGACAAACGCCAGCACGCCCAAGACCGACTTGAGCACCTTCGCCCCACCACCCTCTTCCAGGTTGTGGATCCAGTTTTGCAGTTGAACGATCATTAAAATCCTTCGAGATGATAGTGATGCAGCTTCCTATGCAACGTCCTCCGGCTGATCCCCAGATTCTTCGCCGCCTCGCTGCGATTCCCATCCGCTTCCTTCAAGGCGCGCAAGATCGCATCCTTCTCCGCTTCCTTCACCGTCACATTGTCGTCCAGCACCGGCTTCGTCTTCGTATTGCCTTCTGCTCCCGCCCGCACCGTCGCGGGCAGATCGCGCACCGAGATGGATTCACCCCGGCACAATACCACACCATGCTCGATGGCCGTGCGCAATTCGCGCACATTGCCCGGCCACGTATGCCGCGTGAGCGCCAGCATCGCGTCCGGCTTGATCTCCGCCACCCGTTTCTCATTCTCTTTCGCGAACTCCCGCAGAAACGCATTCGCCAGCAACGGCACATCCTCCGATCGCTCGCGCAACGGCGGCAGCGTGATGGGCACCACCGTGAGTCGGAAGTAAAGGTCCTCGCGGAATTTCCCTTCCTTCACCATCTGGTGCAGGTCCCGATTCGTCGCCGCCACGAGCCGCACATCCGCCGTCAAAGTCTTGTTCGAGCCCACGCGTTCAAAGGTCCGTTCGCCGAGGAAACGCAACAGCTTCACCTGGATCGTCGCATCGATCTCCCCGATCTCATCCAGGAACAACGTCCCGCCCTGGGCCTGCTCAAACCGCCCGATGCGCCGCTCATGCGCCCCCGTGAACGCCCCCTTCTCATGACCAAACAATTCACTCTCCAAAAGATTCGTCGGCAACGCCGCGCAATGCACCGTCACCAAAGGCCCCCGCGCCCGCGTGCTGAGCTGATGAATCGCCTTCGCGATCAATTCCTTGCCCGTGCCGCTCTCGCCGAGGATGAGCACCGTGGCCTTCGAAGGCGCCACCTGCCGCACCGTTTCCAAGATCTCCTTCATCACCGGCGCTTCCCCGATGATGTGTTCCAGCTTGTACTTGTGATCGAGCTGTTGCCGCAGCGAGACATTCTCCGCCTCCAGATTCTGCTGGCGCAACGCCCGTGCGATACGCAGCTCCAGTTCATCGATCTGCATCCGCCCCTTGGCGATGTAATCATCCGCCCCCCGCTTCATCGCCTCCACCGCCACTTCCTCCGAACCATACGCCGTCATGAGGATGCACACCGGCGGCTTCGGCAACGACTTCGCCCGCGCGATGAGCTTCATCCCGTCCTCCTGTGGCAACCGCAGATCCGTCAGCAACACATCAAAATGCTCTTCTTCGAGCAACCGCATCGCCGCACTCGCATCCTCCGCCACATACACGTCGAAACGATCCTCCAACGCCGCCCGCAACCCCTCCCGCGTCGGCTTCTCATCATCCACAATCAATACTGTCGCTTTCACCATACTGTAACTCTCGTAATCGTCCTCGAAATGACTCTCCAGTTCAATCCGCCCGCCATGATCCCGCACGATCCGCTGCACGATCATCAAGCCCAAGCCCGTGCCCTTTTCCTTCGTCGTGAAGAACGGCTCAAAAATCTTGTTCACCTTGTCCGATGGAATCCCCATCCCGTTATCCCCCACGCTCACCCACACCCCTTCCTTGGCCCGACCCGTCTGCAAGATCAACGTGCCACCCCGCGTCATCGCCTGCATCGCGTTCTTGATCAGATTCACCAGCACCTGCTTGATCTGCCCCGCATCGATCGGTCCCTGCGGCAGTTGCTTCAACAGATTCGTCTCCACCTGGATGCCGCGATTGTCCAGCTCCGGCCCCAACAATTCCAACGTCGCATTCACCACCTCATTCAGCGAACCCGGCTTGAACTTCGGTTCCGTCGGCCGGATCGCCTGCAAGAACTGCGTGATGATATAATCCAGCCGCGCGATCTCCCCCTTCGCCACACCCACGAACGTCTCCAATCGCTCCACGTTATCGCTCAGGTCGAAACCTTCCGGTGGGATGGCGCGTTTGCGTCCCAGCAGGCCTTTGGGTTTCGCCTGCTTCGTGTGCCCATCCTTCATCTTGCGCAACTCCCGCTCGATGAGTTGCATGTGGATATGCAGCGCATTCAGCGGGTTCCCGATCTCATGCGCCACACTCGCCGCCAATAATGTCAACGCCTGCACCCTTTCGCTCTCGATCGCTTCAAACGTCTTCTGCCGCGCCTCCGTCGCATCATGCAGGATCAACGCCATACCCGAACTCCCCGCCTTCTCACCATCGAGCGGCGCGATGTAAAGCCGCACAAACCGCGCCTGCGGATACCGCACCTCAAATTCATGCCGCACCACGCCTGGGCCACCCGCCCGATCCACCTTCGCCACCGCCGACCAATCCACTTGCGGCAAAATACGCCCGATTGGTTGCCCCTCCGTCGTATCCGGCAGCAAACCAAGTAACCGCGTCGCCGCATCATTGAAATACAGCACGTGCCCGCCCTCATCCACCACCAGCACCCCGTCTTCAATGGCGTTGAAGAGCGTCTCCAGGAAACTCCGCTCCCGCGCCAGCCGCTCCACGACCGTGTGCAGCCCCTGCGTATCGAGCCGCTCGATCCGCCCCAGCACCTTGTCCAAAAAACTGGAATTAGAACCTGCCATGTCAACTTATGTAGCCGCCGAGGTAACGAGGCGGAACTGCCTGTCTTTTAGTATCAGCCCAACCAAATCACCACAGATCGCGAAAACGTCCGCAATCATCCATCCCCCTCGCCCCTCGGAGGGGAGAGGGCCGGGGTGAGGGGTGCCCCTGCTTTTATTACTCCCCTTCACTTCACCGCCTATGTCATTCCCCACCTTCATCAAAACCACTTCTTCCGCTTGAAATAAACATACGTCGCGATCGTCGAGACCGCAGTCACTCCGAATGCCATCATGTAACCATGCTCCCAGGTCAGTTCCGGCATCCCCTCGAAATTCATCCCATACCACGTCCCGATCATCATCATCGGCGTCGTGATCAGCGTGATCATCGTCAGCAGCTTCACCACCTCGCCCGTCTGGTTGGATGACATGTTCAGATACACCTGCAGGATGCCCGTGAGTGTATCCGTGTAGTTCTGCGCCAGCTCCGAGATGTGATACAGCCCGTCATACACGTCCCGGTAATACGGCACCAGATGCGCCCGGATCAGCTTGAACTCCCCGCGCGCAAACCGCGACAGCACCTCCCGCTGCGGCCCGATGATCTGCCTCAGGTGCAACACTTCCTTTTTGATGTGGATGATCTTGTTCAACACCTTCTGGCTCGGATGCTGCAACACCTCATCCTCCAGCTCCGCAATCTCCAGCGAAAGCTCGTCCAGCGCCGGCTTGTAATTTTCCACGATTGCGTCCAACAGCGTATGCGCCACCCGATCCGGTGCCCGAGCGATGTGCCCCGAACTCTTCACACACCGGTCCACCGTATTCTGGATGCTCCGCAACGGCTGCTCATGGAAGGTCACCAGAAAATTCTTCCCGAGAAAGAAGTTCAGCTCCGTCGTGTCGAACACCCCGTCCTTCCGGCTGTAATCCACCGCATGGATCACGATGAACAGATAGGGCGAGAACTGGTCCCCCTCCTTCGGTGAATACTCATCCACCTTCGGCGTAGAACTGACCATGATGCAGTCCTCCACGGACAGCGGATGGAAATGAAAGATATCCTCCAGCACCAGCTTGCTTTCTTCCGCCGTGGCGTTCTCCAGGTCCACCCACAGGAATAGCGTCGTATCCGCCAGCAGCGTGGGCATCAGGAAGACCTCGATGTCCTTGCTATGCAGGCGACCTTGGGTGGTGAAGACAAAAGAGCGAATCATACAACTCTCAATAAATCAGGCAGTTACACAAGCAAGTGTGCCATTTTGTCCCACAGGGTACACCCGAAAACAA
>JAJNBN010000227.1 GCA_021156225.1 Verrucomicrobiota bacterium
ATCGAGGCAGAAGGCGATCGGTTGCTTCACATCCGGTTCGCCCGCGAAGGCATAAGCCTTGAATCCTTTCGGGAGCGTCATCTCTTTGGCGGCATTGTCGGGTGTAAGGCCGGCGAATTTCACCTCATCAATCGGCGCAGGCGGCTTGGCGGCAGCAATGGGCGCGCCAGCGCCGACAGGCTTACGTGCGGCGGTGTTCTGCGAACCGAAATCCGGTTTGCTGGCGTAGAATTTAAAATCATCGAAATTGATATGGCCCCAATGCCCTTGATGCTCGTCGGTCACGCGGACGAAAATCTCTTTGCCCTGATGCGGTTGCAGGTCCACCACCACCGGAGTCATGGTCTCGGTGGCATTGTTGCTCTGCTGAAACTTTGCTCCTTCAAAACCCGCTGAGGTGAAGATCGCTTTGCCGGTCGCGACATCAATCAGGTCAACTCGTGTATTTGGATAGGGAGCACCGGCGACGAGAAAAGCAGCCCATGGTTGGGTTACTTTGAAAGGAGCCGAAGTGAGCGTGCCAGTGCCGGGGTCTTTGGTCACTTCATACGTGCCCACCCAAAAGCGTCCCGCGTGATTGCTTTTATAGTCATTACGACGCGCATTGACCACATCGCCTTGCATCGGCTGCTTGTTGAAAGCATCACCCTTGGCAGTCCAGTCACTGAGATCGCCTTTTTCGAAATCCAGGTTTAAGGGCTTACCGCCTTTGCCCACGGGCAGGATGCCATTAGGAGCTGGATTCGGATTCGGTGTCGCTTTCGCTTGAGGAGCGGCAGGAGTGACTCCGGTGCGAGGGACTACCTTATCCGGCGTGAGCCCGCCATCTTTCACGTCATGCATCACCTTGGGCTGCGCCTTCTCCCACTCCTCTTTGCTCACCTTTTTGGATTCTTGCAGGAGGACGAACGTGCCTTTTTTATTGCCCACGACCAAGTCAGGCAGTTTGTCCTTATTCACATCGCCGACCACCAGTTGCGTGCCCACCCCCGAGTTGTCATCAATCAAGTAAGGGACCCAATCGATACTCTTGTCCGCCTTGCGTACTAGCTTGAACCAGTAACTCACAGCCGGCGCACCGGCTTCGGCATCACCCGTGGCACCGTGCGCCCAGAAGCGTTTGCCGGTGACGATATCCTTGAGACCGTCGCCGTCCATATCGATCAGTTCCATCGCGTGGAGCTGGGAGAACTTCACACCGTATCTATTCTCCTGCGGCTCCTTATTCATGATGACGTGCTGTTTGAACTTCGGCTCGCCCGCCTCGTTCTTCTCCGCGAGTTGCTCATACCACACCAGACCAAAACCGTGGGCGGCCAGAGCGGTGATGACATCATTGCGACCGTCATTATTCACGTCATAGGCGAACATTTGGGAACCGCCGACATTGAACATCGTCTTGTGCTGCTTCCAGACAGAGCCATCCGCCAAAGAAGCGGGCTGCTCCCACCAACCATCCTTTTCCAAGATATCTTTGCGACCATCCCCATTCACATCGCCAACGCCCAGACCATGCGTGAACTTCTGCCAGTTGCCTTTGGGGGTGATGGGATAGAATTTCCATTTCTCCGTGGGATTTGCCGCGATTTTGACGTAGCCGAAGTAGTTGGCGGGCTGACCGTCCTGCATCACGGTGGAATTGCAGATGATCTCAGGGATGCCGTCTCCATCAATATCCTCCCACGTCGGTGATTCGTTGTTCACCACGTCGAACACCACATTCCGTTTCCAATGCTTGTCGAAGCCCGCTTTGCCTGGGTTCTCGAACCATGAAGCATCCTTGCCCGGAAAACCGTAGATCAAGATATCCGTCCAGCCGTCTTTGTTGAAATCGTAGGTGTAGGCGAAGAAATTATCCGAGTAGGTATTCTTCGTGCCCAAGCCACCTTCAAAACCAGGATACTCCACCTCGGTGCCATCGGGCTTCTTCGTCTTGAATTTTAGCGTGGCCGGGTAGTATTCAAACTTCTGTTTGAAGTCCGGTCCCGCCCACCAGAACGGACCTGAGATGATGTCATTGTGACCGTCCTTGTTGAGGTCGCCGAAGGTCGCACCCTCGCTCCAAAAATGTTCGCTCAACTGCGCCTTTTTGAAGGAGTGAAGAGTGTTGTCGGCAGCGTGCGTGAGGAACGGCGCTGATACGATGCCGAGACAGAACAAAGGGACGGTTATGGCGGCCTTCATAGACGAGTATGCGTTGGTGGACATTGGAACACGGAAACCATACCGGAAAGCGATACACCATGACATATTGAAAATGCACCTGCGGGGCGGTGTTTTACACCATGTAAAATGCTCTCAAAACGGGGAGAAACGTGAGTCGTAAAAAAGGTAGAAAGTCGGACCGTTTCAACGGTTCAACCAGTTAATGAATTTAACCAGGGATGTTTCCGGCTGGACGTGTCAGCGGGTAACTGCTCTTTTTACCGCCCATGCACCTGACCTATCGGCGGCTGGACCTGCAACTGACCCATCGCTGGACCATCGCCAGCAGCTACGGGCCGGGCGGCAGCGGCGGCACTTCCACCTACGGCACAGTCATTGTAGAGCTGAAAGATGCGAATGGATTGATCGGCCTCGGTGAAGCGGCGCCCTCGAATCGCTACAAGGAAACGCCGGATAGCATCATTGAATTTCTCAAAAAAGTAGATGCGCAAAGGCTCTCCTTTGCCGATATCCCGGGCAGCATGGCGTATCTGGAGACGATTGCCCCGGGCAACTTTGGTCCGAAGTGCGCGCTGAACATCGCCTTGATGGATGGTGCCGCGCGGTTGGCGGGAAAATCGGTTTGCGATATGCTGGGACTGGGTTTCACGGAGAACAAGCATGTCACCTCGTTCAGCATCGGCATCGCGATGCCGGACGAAATCCGGCGCAAGGTGCTGGAAGCGGCTCATTATCCGGTATTGAAACTCAAAGTAGGCAGCCAGGAAGATCGCGAGAACATCGCAGCTTTGCGCTCGGCCGCACCCACCAAGACCGTGCGCGTGGATGGCAACGAAGCGTGGAAAACCAAAGAGGATGCGCTCCGCAACATCGAGTGGCTGGCGCAAGATCCCAACATCGAATTCATCGAGCAGCCCATGCCCGCCAGCACGGCACCCGCCGACTTGCGTTGGCTGAAAGAGCGCAGTCCCCTGCCCATCATGGCGGATGAATCCTACCGCTCCGCCGCCGACATCGAGGTGTGCGCCGAGTGCTATCACTACGTGAATGTGAAGCTGGTGAAGGCAGGCGGCATCTCACCTTCCTACGAAGCCCTGAAAGCGGCACGCAAGGCGGGCATGAAGACGATGATCGGCTGCATGATCGAGACCAGCATCCAGATCACTGCAGCAGCGCATCTCGCAGAACTGACCGACTATCTGGATATCGATGGCAATCTGCTCATCACGGGTGATCCCTATCTGGGAGCGACGGCGGTGAATGGTCAGGTATCCTTTGCGCAGACGCCGGAGAAGTTGGGACTAAGAGTGCGGGCGCGAGGGTAATCCACCAATAAAACGAAGCTGTGCGGGGAAAGAACTCCGTTCACTTCTTCCCCTGCGCATCAATCATCTCCTGCGTCTTCTTGACGTGTTCATCAATGACCTTGGGCACGGGTGAAAGCTGGCGGAGGAGCTGGTAGTTCACCAAGGCATTTGTGTAATTGCCGGCCTTGTATTCCATATCCGCCAGACGCGCCACGATCTGCTCCAGCATCAGTGTGTCGGCGTTTTCGTTCTTCGGCGCTTCCACTTTGTACCAGCGCATCTTGGCGAGTTCCCAGACATTGCGGGCGCGATCCACATCCTTGTAGCTCTCGAGATAGACCTTGCCGAGTTCCAGAAGCAGTTCCGGGTGATTGGGATTGTGGCGCAGGCCTTCACGCAGGAAATCCTCGGCTTCCTTGGGCTTGCCCACGGAGGTGCGAAGCCAGAAGGCAGCCACGGTATAGATGTCCACCTGCGTGGGATCCATCTCGGCAGCCAGCTTCAGCCAAGGAAGCATTTCCCGCTCCTGACCTTTTTCCAGGTGGGAGTGTTTGGTGATATAAAAATGGCGGCTGAAGCTGTCGATCCAGTCGAGCGGTTTGCCCAGGATGTCGGTCTCACCTTCCCCGGTCAGGCAGCGGCCGTTTTCATCATGCTTATGGGCAGAATGGTCACCACCGGACTCGCCTTCCTTCGGAGCGTGAAGCTTCTTGGAATCAAAAATGGTCGGGTAATAGCCGCTGTGCATGTAAGCGTCGCCCTTGGAAAAAATCTGGTTCGCAAACATCTCCCGGCTGCCGCCCATGAAACGCGCGATGAGTGTCTGCCCTCGGCCCGACTGCTCAGCCCAC
Source organism: Verrucomicrobiota bacterium (assembly GCA_021156225.1). Lineage (GTDB taxonomy): Bacteria > Verrucomicrobiota > Verrucomicrobiia > Limisphaerales > JAEYXS01 > JAEYXS01. The sequence continues at coordinate 4,325 of JAJNBN010000227.1, forward strand.
GCCTGCTGCTGCGGCGAGATGGCGGTGATCAGGGAAAAAGCGATCACCATCAACCCTACCAATATGAGGCCGGGATTTTTCATCGCATCAAGCACTCAAGGATTTGCGTTTAAACACCCACCAGGCGGCCACCAAAAAGAAGGCGATGTAAGCGGCTGCATAAGGAGTTGCCAATGCCCACCATCCCCACTCGACCGGCGGCTGGTTATGAACGATCAGATCGCGGACATCATAGATCTCCAGGTGCGGGATATTGTAGTAAAGGGTGTAAACAATGGTGCTCGTGGGTTCAGCCATCCCGAGCGCCACTTTGTTCAAATGCCGGCCCATCATCAGAATCCCGAAGGTCACCACGAAACAGATGGTGGCATTCGACGAAGGCGCGGCGAACACGAGCGAACCGAAAATGACCATCGCCGTGACGATGCCCAGCATCATCCAGTGCAGCCAGAGGGCCTGGAAATAAAGTGATATGGGCCAAATATTCTCCCGCACGCCGCTCAACACGGAAAAGAACAGGTAAAACACCAGGAGCGCCATGCCGCACGCGAACCAACAGCCCAGGAACTTGCCGAAAATGACTTCGCCGCGGCTGATGGGTTTCGCCAGCAGCGGAAAGATGGTGCGATTCTCGCGTTCCGTAGGAAGCTGACGGGCCGCCGAGGTGATCGCCATGACGAGCGTGGAAATCCAGATGAGCAGCAGGCAGAGTTCCTTCAGGTAACGGACGATCTTGTCGTCGTTGAAAAAGTTCACCGCACCCATCGCCAAGGTGATGATGACGGTGAGGATCAGCAGGACATAGAAGTCCTTCCGCCGATACATCTCGCGCACAACCACCCCAGCCAGGGCTAATGCATTGGTCATCATACGGAGGGTTGATAGCCGATGAGCTTGAGAAAAATGTGCTCGAGGTTCATCTGGTACTTGGCGAGGAGATCGGTCACGCGGCCTTCTTCGCGCACCTTGCCTTGATTGATGATGACCACGCGGTCACAGACGGTCTCCACCTCACCCATTTCGTGTGAGGAGAAGAAGACGGTTTTGCCCTCATTCTTGAGGCGCTGGATGATCTCACGCACTTTCATGCGGCCGATGGGGTCCAGGCCGCTGGTGGGTTCATCGAAAATCAGGAGGTCGGGATTATTGATCAGGGCCTGGGCTAGGCCGATGCGTTGCTGCATGCCCTTGGAGAAGGTCTTGATCTGGCGTTTGCGCGCGTGGTCCAGTTCCACCAGCTTGATGACCTGATCGATACGTTGCTCAAGCTGGTCTCTGGGAATACGGAAGATGCGGCCGTAAAAACGGAGCAGTTCTTCCGGGGTCAGAAAACGATAGTAATAGGTAAGCTCCGGGAGATAACCGATGCGCTGCCGGGCGATGGGCTGGGAGACATCCGTGCCGAAGATGTAAGCGGAGCCGCTCGTGGGGGTGACGAACCCCAACAAAACGTTCATGGTCGTAGTCTTGCCAGCGCCATTGGGTCCTAGGAAACCGAAGACTTCCCCGGCGTTCACCGAGAGATTCAGGCCATCGACAGCGACTTTCACCCCTTCCTTGAGCCCTGCCCCGCGATATTCCACGCGGAGGTTGTCGATCTTCAGGATGGTTTCTGACGCAGCCATACGTTTCTTAGTGCCTGAGGATTATGCTTAAGGGCCGGGATTGACCCAAGCGCAAAGATAAATCAATCGCCTCCAAACGGACTATCAAACAAGGGTGATGGTTCAACCGAGGGCGGTATTTTTTCTTTATCACTGAGGGGAGTATTTGGCGATAATGGGTGTCACACCCTATTCAGTGTCTCAAATCAGGAAGACAGTTCCAATAAACAGACATGTTGGAATCAAAGGAAAAGGCTTAAGGTTTGACCCTTAAGCCTTTGAAAAACTGGGCG
>JAJNBN010000228.1 GCA_021156225.1 Verrucomicrobiota bacterium
GATGTCCATGTCGTATTCACGACGTAGACGTTCCTGCACGATCTCCAGATGAAGCAAGCCAAGGAATCCGCAACGGAAACCAAAGCCCAAGGCCACAGATGTTTCCGATGAGTATACGAACGCGGAATCGTTCAGCTTCAATTTCCCCATCGCCGACTTCAACTGCTCATAGTCGGCTGTGTTGATGGGATAGATCCCGCTGAACACCATGGGATGAATCTCTTTGAAACCCGGCAGAACGCCGGATGGATTGCGCGCATCCGTGATCGTATCGCCCATCTTCACGTCCGCAGCGCTCTTGATGTTCGCCGTCATGTATCCCGTCTCGCCCGTCTCCAGCTTCTCACGGGCATACGGCTTGGGATTGAAGCTGCCGACTTCCTTCACCTCGAAGTTTTGTCCCGAGTGCAACAGCTTCACCATCATGCCGGGCCGCAACTCGCCGTTGAACACGCGCACATGTGTCACGACGCCCTTGTAGGTGTCGTAATAAGAATCGAACGCCAGTGCCTGCAAACTCTTCTCGCCCGTCGGCTTCGGCGGTGGCACGCGCTCCACGATGGCTTCCAAAATATCTTCGATACCGATGCCTTGCTTGGCACTGCACCGGATCGCCCATTCACTGGGCACTGCCAGCACGTCTTCCAATTGCTGCAACGCTTGCGGCACATTGGCGTGACCGAGGTCGATCTTGTTGATGACCGGGATTATCGTCAGGTTCTGCTTCGCTGCGAGATGATAGTTCGCGACAGTCTGCGCTTCGACGCCTTGGGCCGCATCGATCACCAGCAACGCACCTTCACACGCGCTCAAGCTGCGCGACACTTCGTAGGCGAAGTCCACATGGCCCGGGGTATCGATCAGGTTCAACTCGTACGTCTCACCGTTCTTGGCCTTGTAGAGCATCGTGACCGGATGCGCCTTGATGGTGATGCCGCGTTCCTTCTCCAGATCCATCGCGTCAAGCAACTGCTCCGACATATCGCGTGTCGCGATGGTGCCAGTCATATGCAGCAAGCGGTCAGACAAGGTGGTCTTGCCGTGGTCGATGTGGGCGATGATGCTAAAATTCCGTATGTGCGCTGAATCCATGCTCTTACAACTGTTTTTTAACGCTCCAGGCGGTGATAGCAAACAGTGCGTTCGCCGCCCGTAAAAGACAGACGCGAGAAGATACTCGCGAATGGCTGCTTGGGAAGGGAAAACTTAGGGTTGAGTCACCGCTTTGGAAGTCGAGTTGGTCGGACGGGCGAGCCATTTTTTAAGGTAGGTTTCAACTTCCTCGTGACGGTCCATGCGAAATGGTGGTCGAATCCGGTGAACCAGGTCCATTGGTGTTTTTTTACTGGCGTTGAGCAAGGTAAAATCACCCCCCCATTTATCCAGCACCTCCATTACCTCCAAATGCCCGTTTTGGGCCGCATAATGGGCAGGCGTGAATAGGCCGAGATTGGTGGAATTAACGCCCAGCTTCAATTCCAACAGGAGAGTGACCAGCTCCGGGCTCCCGCCACCGGCGGCCAGATGCAGGTAATTATTTCCTGCTGAATCGATATACTGGTAATTCGCTCCGCCTTTGATCAGCGCCTTCATGGCCTCGTCCGAGGAACCCATGATGCTCATATGGAGAGGACGGCGGCGAAAAGCATCGTGAGCATCCACTTCCGCACCGTTTGCCAGCAGAAATTCCACGATTTCGCCGTGTCGCCGCTGGGCGGCAAGATGCACCGGGGTGACCGCCTGATTATCGCGTCCATTGACCTCGGCTTTGGCTGCCACCAACAGCTTGGCCGAGACCAAGCTGCCGTTGATCATGGCCCGGTGCAAAGGCGTCTGGCCAAATTTGTTACGGGAGTTCACTTCGGCACCTTTCGCGAGCAGCAGGGCCACCACGTTGGTGGCTCCTTTCAGGGCGGCGACGTGAAGCGGCTTGTTTTGCTGATGGTCTTTTTCCTTCGCCAGTCCGCTATCCGCTTCCAGGAGTTTGATAGCGTCCTCATACCGTTCTTCATTGATGGCAATGTGAATCTCGCCGCCCAGACAATCCGCCAGCATCGCCAACTGAACCAAAGCCGGGAGGATCAGCGTGCGGAGCATCCGGAACAGAACAGGCGTGCGCATCAGGGTTTTTTTGAGAATACAACCGTCCGAAACCTCCGGCAACGCCGGAGTGCAGCTTTTTGACAAGATGATTACCGGCATTAAAGTCTTCTGACGCTCCCCGATGCAGCGGTGATTGGTAAACCGTTGACGCACAACCGCCGTCTGGTAGCGTTCGCCGGTTCCCGCGGCACGTTGTCGAGGGGCCAAGAAAGACTAAATGAAACAAGCTACTGCGGCGATACTCGCCGTTTCCATGTTCGCCACGGCCGCCAACGCTGCGGACCCCTCTTTAAAAGACAACAAGGACAAGCTGAGCTACGGCGTCGGCTTGAGCATGGGCAAGAACTTCAAAGAACAGGACGTCGACATCAATCCGGACGCCGTACTCAAAGGATTGAAAGACGGTCTGTCGGGCGCGCAGCAGAAGATCACCGACGACGAATTGAAGGCAGCTTTCATGCAAGTCCAGCAGGAGATCAGCGCCAAGCGTCAGAAGGCAAACACCGATTTTGTGGAAGCCAACAAAAAGAAACAAGGTGTCGTAACCACCTCCACTGGACTGCAATACAAAATCTTAAAAGCTGGCACCGGTCCTAAACCCCAAGCCACAAGTGTGGTCAAAGTCCACTACCGTGGCACGCTCATCAATGGCACGCAGTTTGACAGCTCATTGGATGGCGAACCATTGGTTATCCCTGCGAACCGCGTGATCAAAGGCTGGACGGAAGCCCTGCAATTGATGCCCACCGGTTCCAAATGGCAGCTCGTCATCCCGTCGGACCTGGCTTACGGCCCGACAGGCACTCCCGATGGTTCGATTCCGCCCAATAGTCCGCTGGTGTTTGAGGTGGAACTGCTATCCTTTGAAGCGCCCAAGCAGTAAAAGCGGACGCGCAGATCATTCTTCAAGAAAACCGGCAGGCGTTCCTGCCGGTTTTTCATTTAATGCCATGGAAGGCTTTCTCACAGCTTGGATATTGCACTTGCCAGACCGTTGTCCACTGGGGAACAAATGATCAGACAGAATGTCCAGCAAACAAACCGGAGGCAGTTCCCTGCCCCATTTCATGCAGAGGAAGCACCGCCCCACTGACAGGCGCGCATTCTTGCGTTTGCTGGGAATGTCGGGTGTCGCGGCGGGTGCTGTTTGGCCTGCCGAAGCGTTTGCGGCTGCCAAAAAGAAAACTGACCCTTTTCCCTACACTAAAGAGGTCCGATCGCTCGCGAGCGGATTGAAGATTTCCACCACCCGCTGGCACTGGATCGTGGCTCACCATAGCGCGATCAAATACGGCAACGCGACGGTTTACGACAAGGCGCATCGCGAACGAGGAATGGAGAACGGGTTGGCGTATCATTTCGTCATCGGCAACGGCATCGATTCAGGCGATGGCGAAATCGAGATCGGCCCGCGTTGGAGAAAGCAATTGGCCGGCGGCCATGTGCATCGGGAAGATATGAATGCGGTAGGTATCGGCATCTGTCTCGTCGGTAATTTTGAGTCAGGGAAGCCGACCACCAAACAGATCGCCGCATTACGAGAGTTGGTGGATTACTTCCGCGCCACGGCTTGGGGCAAGAAACTCAAATTCACCGTGCATAAGGAAGTGGAACCAGGCCGCACAGCCTGTCCCGGGAAGAATTTTCCGCTGGTGAAGATGCAGATGTTGTATGGCAAAAACAAAGTGCCCAAGGCAGCGTAAGGAAATCTGCAACTGCCCATCGCCCAAGGCGTGATGCCCCTAACGCCGCCGATGCCGCACCAGACTGTGCATCGGTTGGATGAAGCGGAATTGGTCGCGCCGATATTCCAAAGGAGGGTAGATCGGGTTGTAGCTTGTGAGACGGACTGTCTCGCTGTTCGATCCCGAAGTGTGATAGAGCTTGAAAAAGACATCTCCGCTTTCTTCCAAACGTGCCAGCACCACATCACCATTCTTGGGCTGCTCATTCGGCATGAAAACAACACGATCACCTGCCCTAAACTCAGGTGTCATGGAATCACCCTCGATGATCACTGCGTAGGCATGCAGATCCATGCAATCAGTGTTCAGGTATTCATCAACCTTGGCGGACAAATCCACGAACACCCCACCCCGCCCTGCCGCCGCCCAACCAATGACCGGCACGGGTTGAGCTTTCGCCTCCGCCCGCAATTGGGCGGCCAAAAGGCGCGGTATGGAAGCGTCATCACCAAAAAACCAGGCGACGGGCAGGTTAAACGTGGCGGAGACTTTCTGAGCCTTGGCCGGGTGCGGCATTGTCTCCCCCATTTCCCAAGACTGCACAGAACGCAAGGCAACCCCTATCGCGTCAGCGGCTTGTCGTTGCGACCACCCCTGAGCGATGCGGCAATCATAAAGACGTTTGCCAAACATTTGCCGCTTTTCTGCGTTTTTCATCTCAGTAACAGGTCTTTGGGTTGCACTATCTATGTTGGCACGTGGTTCTCCAGGCAATTAAATATAAATGACCACTCTCCCAAAGATTCATATCTTCATATCAAGATACGTTGATTTTTAATTTGAAACAATTGTCGTTTGTGACTAGATTGCACCCACAAATGCGGGCTGTTTTTCCCGCTCAAAATAAATAGCTGTGGCTACGTCATCTAAATACACGGTCGGTTCAGGCGAAGTGCTGGAAAAGCTTCTGCGCGAGCGCATTGTCATCATCGACGGTGCGATGGGCACCACCATCCGCACTTATGGCATGACGGAAGCGGACATTCGCGGCCAGCGCTTTGCGGATTCCAAGAAGGACCTGCTGAACAACGGCGATCTCTTTTCCCTGACGCAGCCGAAAATGATCTGTGATATCCACCGCCGTTTCCTGGAAGCCGGGGCGAATATCATCGAGACCAACACCTTCTCCGCCACGAGCATCGGCCAGAGCGAATTCTTCGTAGATGACCCGCGTGAACATGGCGGCCGCAAGGATGCGGCATTCTATCAAAAAATCATCGACGACAAGTTCCTCAATGAACTGGCATGGGAGATCAATGAGCAATCCGCCCGGCAATGTCGTGAGTGGGCGGATCGCATCGCGAACAAAGACGGCAAGCCGCGCTTCGTCGCCGGCGCCGTGGGACCGCTGACGGTATCGCTCTCAAACTCACCGGATGCGGATGATGCAGGTTTCCGCGTGGTGACGTTTGACCAGGTGAAGGCGGCTTACGTCAACCAGATCCGGGCGCTCATAGCAGGCGGCTCGGACATCCTGATGGTGGAAACGATTTTCGATTCGTTGAATGCGAAAGCGGCTTTGGTCGCCATCCGAGAAATCTTTGACCAGGATAAGATCAGATTGCCGGTTATCATCTCTGCGGCGGTCGGTCGCGGTGGTGAGACGATGATCTCGGCGCAGACTGTGGAGGCGTATTGGAATGCGATGAAGCACATCGAACCGCTGGCTATCGGACTGAACTGCTCGCTCGGGCCCGATCTCATGCGCCCCTTCCTCGCGGAACTCGCGACGAAGTCCGATGCATATATCTCCTGCTATCCAAACGCGGGCCTGCCGAATCCGCTCTCCCCTACTGGCTTCGACCTGAAGCCGGAAGACATGGGCAATTACCTGACGGATTTCGCCAAGAGTGGTTTGATCAATATCGCGGGCGGTTGTTGCGGCAACACTCCGGAGCACATCGCGGCGATCGCGAAGGCGCTGGATGGAAAGCATCCGCGTGAAGTGGCAGAGAAAACCGGGCGCAAGATTTTCAATGCCCCTGCCCCAGCGGCGCAAGAGAAGGAACCGACGAAGCCTTTGCGCTTGAGCGGGTCGCAGCCGTTTACGCAGCAGATCGGGACTTACATCATGATCGGTGAGCGGACGAATGTGGCGGGGTCGCCGAAGTTCGCGAAGCTGATCAAGGAAGGCAAATACGAGGAAGGTGTGAGCATCGCGCGCCAACAGGTGGAGAACGGCGCGAACATCATCGATATTTGCATGGATGAAGGCATGATCGATGGCGTCTCTGCGATGACGCGTTTTCTGCTCTTGCTCGGCTCCGAACCGGAAGTGGCGAAAGTGCCCTTTATGGTGGACTCCTCGAAGTGGGAAGTCATCGAAGCCGGTCT
>JAJNBN010000229.1 GCA_021156225.1 Verrucomicrobiota bacterium
GTGGAAGGTTTTCAAGCAGGTGACGTTGCCGCTCTTGCAACCGGTGGTGCTTTTCTGCGCGGTGTATCTGGTGATCGATGCGTTCGCGATGTTCTCGGGGGCGTATATGTTGCTGGGCGGGAGTGGCGGCACGGCGGATGCGGGGTTGTTGCTGGTGTCTTACAGTTATCAGCAGGCATTCACCTATGGGAATTTCGGCACGGCGGCGGCGATGTGTCTGATGGTTGCACCGGCACTGCTGGCGCTGTTGTGGCTGGCGATGATGGGGCCGCGATGGTTCCGGGGGAGGGCGGCATGAGGAAGACGTTGCTGCCTTCAGAGAAGACGTCATGGACCGCCACGGTGTTGCTGGTCGTGGCGGGCATCCTGTTCCTGTATCCGTTCGTGTGGATGTTCTGCTCGGCGTTCAAGGATAACAAAGAGATCTTCAAGCCGCTGCAACTGCTGCCGGGAGTGTGGAATCTGGATTACTACAAGCAACTGTTCCAAGGCGACTTGATCCCGTTCTGGCGGGTGTTCGCGAACTCCGTGCTGGTGGCATTTGCACAGGCGGTGGGGACGGTGTTCCTGACGTCGCTGGCGGGTTACGTGTTTGCGCAGCATCGGTTCCGTTTTCAGGGAGTGCTGTTCGTGCTGACGCTGATGGTGATCGTACTGCCGCAGCAGGCGCTGGCCATTCCGCTGTTTAGCTGGCTGAACGAGTTGAAGATGATCGATTCGACCTGGGGTGTGATCTTGCCGGGAGTGGTGAGCGGGTTGGGCATCCTTTATTTCACACAGGTGTTCCGGCAGATACCACGCGAGTTGGTGGAGGCATCGCGGCTGGCTGGCTTGTCCGAGTTTCGGGTGTATTGGACGTTGCTGCCGTTGTGCTGGTCGGCGTTGCTGAGTTTTGGACTTATCCAGTTCATTTTGTCGTGGCATGAGCATTTGATTCCTTTGCTGGTGTTGAGCACGCAGGAGAAGCAGACGTTGCCGCTGGCGCTGGCGAGTTTGTTCGGGAGCAGTCTCAGATTTCCGTTCGCGGTGTTGATGGCTGCCTCGACGATCACGATCTTGCCGACGGCGATTTTGTTCGCGGTGATGCATCGGCGGTTTAAGAGTTCGTTGAGCGAGGTATTGCCGCATTGAGCAAGGGGCGAGGTGAAAAGTGCGAGGAGCGATGCGATAATAGAGCATGAACACTGAAGCTGTGACCTTGTCGGTGACGGTCCGTTGTGAAGCGGACAAAGTCTATGAGTTCATTCTGAATGCGGAGAACATGCCGCAGTGGGCGTTCTGTAAGTCGATGCGTCGTGTGGGTGAGAATGAATGGATGATGGGGACGGCGGAGGGAGAGGTTCCCGTGCGGTTTGCGCCGAGGAATGAGTTTCGGGTGGTGGATCATTATGTCACGGTGGCGCCGGATACGGTGGTGTATTCGCCGATGCGGGTGCTGGACAATGGGGCGGGCGGCTGTGAGGTGACCTTCACGTTGTTCCGTCTGTCGACGATGTCGGATGCGGATTTTGCGCGGGATCGGGGAATGGTGGAGAAGGATCTGGCGAAGTTGAAGCGGGTGATGGAGTTTGCGAACAGTGTTCGTGAGTTCGCGACCTGCCATACTCCAGCAGAGGTGGCGGAATTCATTCTGACATCGGATTCTGGGAATGCAGACCAGTTCACATTTATCCGGGCTTTCCGTATGGCTTTTCCAGAAATACCGTTTCAGAAAATTATTTTGGCAAGCGGCTGGCACAGGCTTTGTGAAGGGGGATCCTCTGACGAGCATATCAACAACCTATTGAAAGAATGGATTCCGTGCGGATCGTGACTGGAGGGCGCCGCTGTAGTTTCTCGACCCTCGGTTTCGGAATGGAGGTGGGACAAAATGGCGCAGGTTGGTGGGGGTGTTTTGGGGCTGCAATAGGTGGGACATTTTGGCGCAGTTTTCGGGAGTGAAATTTCTTCTGCTTTTTTGAAACTTTTTCAGTTCCGTGGCGTCTATATAAGTGATGCAAGGAGTGTATCAAGGGAGGCCGGAAACGGTCAGCGCTGGAGGCAAGGTGAAGACCAAGGCTGAGAGGGGAGAACTTTCTTTTTTGGGAAAACTTCCAACGTCCAGAGAGGGAAATGGGACTAATAGGACCGCTGGGACTTATGGGAGGGGATTTTGTAAGAAGATGACGGGCAAGGTGGTGAGTTTTCTTTCTGGAAGATTTTTGTCCAATTTTCTGCTGCAAGGACTTATATTCGTGAACATGCCCCTGCAGTATGGCCAGAAACCTAGGTCTGCTGTCGGTCTTCCCGACCGGCTGCGCGTTTGCTTTTCCCTCGTTGGTTTGAGTGCAGCGGTGCTCTCCACGCCTTCCCTCTTTGCGCAAGACGTTGCGGGAGTGGACTTTTTTGAGAAGAAAATCCGACCGATTCTGGTGGAGCGTTGTTACGAATGTCACTCGGTGGACAAGAAAGTGAAGGGCGGGTTGCTCTTGGATACGGCGGAGGGGTGGAAGAAGGGCGGGGATACGGGACCGGCGATCATTCCAGGAGACTTGGAGAAATCTTTGGTGATCAAGGCGGTGCAGTATCACGACACGGACTTCCAGATGCCGCCGAAGAACAAGTTGCCGGAGGCGGAGATCGCCGCGCTGGAGCAGTGGGTGAAGCAGGGTGCCCCGGACCCGCGTACGCATACCGTGACGCTCGCGAAGAGCGGGATGACGGTGGAGGAGGGGCGAAACTTTTGGGCGTATCGTCCACCGCAAAAGGCGGCAGTGCCAAGCGTGAAGAATGCCGCTTGGTCACGCGGTGATGTGGACAAGTTCCTGCTCGCGAAACTCGAAGCGAAAAATCTCCAACCGAACGGGGATACGGACCGGGCGACTTTGGCGCGGCGCGTTTATTTTGATCTCATCGGGTTGCCGCCTACGCCGGAGCAGATCGATGCGTTTGTGAAGGACAAGTCGCCGGAGGCTTACACCAAGTTGGTCGATGGCCTGCTGGCTTCACCGCATTTTGGTGAGCGTTGGGGGCGGCATTGGCTGGATGTGGTGCGTTACGCGGAGTCGGTGACCTTGCGCGGTTTGGTTTACAAAGAGGCGTGGCGGTATCGGGATTACGTCATCGATTCGTTCAATAAAGATGTGCCGTTCAACCAGCTCGTGCAGGAGCATGTGGCGGGTGATCTGATGACGGGCAGCATCGAGCAACGGCAGCGTCAAATCTTGGGCACGGCGTTCCTGGCGATGGGCAACACGACGCTGGAGGAGCAGGACAAGAAGCAGCTCACGATGGATGTGGTGGATGAGCAGCTCGATACGATCGGCAAAGCGTTCATGGGGCAGACGTTTGGTTGCGCCCGTTGCCATGACCACAAGTTTGATCCGATCCCGACGAAGGATTATTACGCGATGGCAGGCATCCTCCGCAGCACGCGGTCGCTGGAGACGGCGAACGTCTCGCGCTGGGTGGAGGTAGGTATGCCGCTCCCGCCGGAGGAAGAGGCGAAGGCGGCAGCGCATGACAAGGCGATTGCGGCTTTGGAAAAGGAATTGAAGGAGCTGAAGGCCAAGCAGAGCAAAATGGCGACGGCGACCTTGGACAAGGGCTCGGAGAAGATGCCGAAGATACTCGCTCCCGATGCGCTGCAGGGTGTGGTGGTGGATGATGAGCAGGCGAAGCGGGTCGGTGAGTGGACCCATTCGCTGTATTCGAAATCATTCATCGGCAAGGGCTTCCTGCATGATGCTGAAAGCGACAAGGGCAAGAAGACGTTGACCTTCGTGCCGGATATCCGCAAGACGGGCAACTATGAGGTGCGGCTGGCGTATGTGCATGCAGCCAACCGCTCCACCAGTGTGCCGGTTACAGTCTTCACGGCGGATGGGGAAGTGACTTTGCAGATCAACCAGAAGGAAGCGCCGCCGATCATGGGCCGGTTTGTTTCGCTGGGCAAACATCGCTTCGAGAAGAGCGGTGCGGGTTTTGTGCTAGTGTCGAACGAAGGCACGGATGGCGTCGTGGGAGCGGATGCGGTGCAGTTCATCCCGGTGGAAGAGTTGCAGCAGACGGTGACGCTGGCGGCGACAGATAAAACCGAAGCGCCGAATCCCAAGAAGGAAGCGGAAGCGGCGGCCATGGCGGCGGAAGTGAAGCGCATGGAGAAGGAGATGAAGCAGCTCACGGCATCCGGTGCGGTCCGGCCCAAGGTGATGTCGGTGGAAGAAGAGAAGGAGCCGGGTGATACGTTTGTGCATATCCGCGGCAGCGTGCACACGCTGGGCGAGAAGGTGCCGCGTGGCTTCCTGCAAGTGGCGACTTACGGCCAGCCACCGATGGTGCCGGCGAAGCAGAGCGGGCGTTTGGAATTTGGCGAATGGCTTTCCAGCCAGAGCAATCCGCTCACGGCGCGGGTGTATGTGAACCGCACGTGGCACTGGCTCTTCGGTGAAGGCCTGGTGCGAACGGTGGATAATTTCGGCACGACGGGCGAGGCTCCATCGCATCCAGAATTGCTAGACTACCTAGCGATCAAGTTCATGGACGAAGGCTGGTCCACGAAGAAGCTGGTGCGTGAACTGGTGTTATCCAGCGCTTACCAGATGTCTTCGGCGGCGAATCCGGCGGCGAAGCTGGTGGATTCGGAGAACCGTTTGCTGGCACATGCGAACCGGCGTCGGCTGGAAGCGGAGCAGATCCGGGATGCCATAGTGAGCTTGAGCGGGCAGTTGCAACTCACCTTGGGCGGCAACACGATGAAGGAAATCAACGCGGATTATAACTACAAGCACGATGAGACGCGGCGCAGTGTCTATATGCCGGTGCTGAGGAATTCGTTGCCGGATCTTTTTGAGGCGTTCGATTTCGCGGACCCGAGCATGGTGGTGGGCAAGCGCAATACGAGCACGGTGGCTCCACAGGCGCTCTATCTGATGAATCATCCGTTCGTGGTGGAGCAGGCGCAACTGGCGGCCAAGCGTTTGCTGGCGGAAGAAGGCGATGATACGGCGAAGATTGAGCGGGCTTATCGCAGTGCGATGGGGCGCTCACCGACATCTGGAGAGCGCGAGATGGCTTTGAAATTTGTGACGCAATCAGGAAATGCCAAGCAGCAGGCGGAGGTCTGGGGGCAGTTTTACCAGGCACTGTTCGCGAGCGTGGATTTCCGGTATTTGAATTGAAGAGGTAGATTATGCTGATGCCAAACATGCAGACGCGGCGGAATGCCCTGAAGAACATCGCGTGCGGGTTCGGTTACCTCGCGCTCGCGGGGATGACGAACAAGGCCGCTGCTGCGGTGACGCAGAATCCGCTGGCCGCGAAGACGCCGCATTTCAAGCCGAAGGCCAAGCGCGTCATCTTCATCTTCATGCAGGGCGGGCCGAGCCATGTCGATACGTTCGATTACAAGCCGATCCTGACGCAACGCGATGGCGAGATGCGCGATTTCATGGATTCGCGGAAGATCGCGAACTCGGGCAACAAAGTGGCTTCCTCCCAGCGCATCCAGAAACCGTTGTGGGATTTCAAACAATACGGGCAGTGTGGTCGTTGGGCATCGGATCTCTTCCCGGAAACGGCGAAGCATTCGGATGACCTGTGCTTCATCAAATCCATGCAGACGGAGGGGATCGCGCATGGTCCGGCGACGCTGTTCCTGCACACGGGGGCGACGAATTTCATCCGGCCTTCGATGGGTTCCTGGATCACCTATGGTCTGGGCACGGAGAACGACAATATGCCGGGCTTCGTGACGATCAGTCCCTCCAGCGGCAATGGTGGGCCGAGGAATTTCGGCACGGCGTTCCTGCCGCCAGTTTATCAAGGCACGGCTTTGGGCAAGGCGGGTGCGCCTGCGGCGGAGGCGACTATCCGTAATCTCAGGAACAGCGGCATGGACATGGCCTCGCAACGGCGGCAGTTCGATCTGTTGCAATCGTTGAATGCGGAGCAGTTGAAGCAGCATCCGGGCAATAGCGAACTGGAAGCGGTGATCAATTCATACGAACTCGCGTGGCGCATGCAGGGGGCGGCCCCAAGCGTGATCGATACGGCAAACGAATCTCCGGCGACGCTGGCGTTGTATGGCATCGGCGAGAAGGACACGGATAATTTCGGACGGCAATGCCTGCTGGCACGGCGCATGGCGGAATCCGGTGTGCGCTACATCCAGGTGACGTACGGTGATAACAC
>JAJNBN010000230.1 GCA_021156225.1 Verrucomicrobiota bacterium
AGCGCTTATACCAACAGCGGCATGGTTTCGCCTCACTTTCTTTCGCTATCAAACTTCATGAACTCCCCAGAACTGCTTACATGCCCATCGGATTCACGCCGAAGCACCGCTAGCTGGAGCACGCTAAATGACAGCAATATCAGTTACTTCATCAATTTTGACGGTGAAGAAACACGCCCCTCTCAGATTGCTTTCGGTGACCGCTTGTTCACCAGCAGCATCGCACCAATCAACAATCTGCTCATTCTCAGCACGAACGTCACTTACCAATGGGAGAAACGGATTCATGGCGGACTAGGTGGAGTGAGTTTTACAGATGGAAGCGTGCGCATGCTTTCAGATCAAGAATTGGCGCGCGTCTTTCATGAAAAGGAAAACACAGGCTCCCGCATCCAGTTGCCGAGATGAATATCGCCCGTCAGAAAGTCAGAAAGGATTCGGCTTTCACCAAGGCAGAATTACTGGTTGTCGTTGGGGTTATAGCTCTGCTTGGCGCTACAATCTATTCCATCATCAATGAGAACAAGAAGAACGGGCGAAAGGTCACATGCAGGGCAAATCTCAAAGAGATAGCCTTGGCATTCAAAATGACCGCCGGAGATAGCTACAATAACTTCGGCTTCGCCCGCTCCACGAATGTTGGAGGAACCCAAGAATATGTCAGCGGAACGATTGCCTATCAGCATTTCCGGGCCCTCTCCAATGAGCTAAAGCATGTCAGATTGCTGGTCTGTCCTGCGGATGCCAGGAAGCCCACGCCGAGCTTTGAGAGTCTTGCCAATGATAATCTCAGCTATTTTCTGAATTTGGATGCTGACGAAAACAAACCGAACACATCCTTATCAGGCGATCGTTTACTGAGCGGGATTCCCGCCCGAGTAAACGGTCTGCTGATTCCAAGCACAGCTGGTAATTTTCAATGGGACAGTGGCTTGCACAATGGGTCGTCGAAGGAAGCTAAAGGGAACCTTGCGCTCTCCGATGGAAGCGTCACGGATCATACAAGTCTCGAACTCACCAAGCAGTTGACCAGCAAGCACAACGCCACAAACCGTTTTCTCTTCCCTGAGTAGTCGAGCGCGGACGATTACGATTCTACCCCCAATTCTCCCTCTTGCGCCCCAGCCCATCTCCCCACACAGTAGCGCCATAAACATGGTGACTGAGAATGACATTTTGAACGCGTTGAAGGCCGTGAAGTATCCCGGCTATTCGCGCGATATCGTTTCGTTTGGCCTCGTGAAGCAAGTGGCGGTGAGCAATGGCGCGATCCACGTGTCCATGCAGCTCACCGGCAACAACGCCGACGCGGCCCAGCAGATCAAGACCGAGGCGACCAAGATTTTGCAGGCGCTGCCGGATATCCGGATGGTGCATGTGGATGTGCGCCCGGCTCCGGGTGGAACCACGGGACCAGGTGCGCCAGCGGGAAATGTGGCGGCCGGACCGAACAAGGTGCCGGGCATCAAACGCATCGTAGCCATCGCCAGCGGCAAGGGCGGCGTGGGTAAATCCACGTGCTCGGCGAACCTCGCGTGTGCCTTGGCCAAGCTGGGCTTGGACGTCGGCCTGCTGGATTGCGATATCTATGGACCGAGCATCCCGTTGATGATGGGTGTGCAAGAGCGCCCCATTGTGAGCCCGGATGAGAAGCTCGTTCCGCTCTACAATCACGGCGTGAAGCTCATGAGCATGGGCTTTTTGCTCGATCCGGATCAGCCGGTGATCTGGCGCGGGCCAATGATCCAGAAGACGATACAACAATTTTTCAGCCAGGTGGACTGGGGCAATCTCGATTACCTGCTCGTGGATCTGCCTCCGGGCACGGGTGATGCGCAATTGTCGCTGTGCCAAACAGCGCCATTGGATGGCGGCGTGATCGTGACCACACCGCAGGAAGCCTCGCTAGGCGTCGTGCGAAAGGGCATCGCGATGTTCCAGAAGGTGAACGTCCCGCTGCTGGGCATCGTGGAGAACATGAGTTACTACGTGACGCCGAATGGCGAACGCGTGGAAATCTTCGGTCATGGCGGTGGCCGTGGCGAGGCCGCCCGTCTGGATATCCCCTTCCTCGGGGAGGTGCCCATTTTCATGGAAATCCGCGAGGGCGGTGACCGCGGGGTGCCCGTGGCCGTCTCGCACTCCGATAAGCCTGCCGGTCAAGTGTTCATCGACGTCGCCCGTAGGCTACATGAGCAATTGGGTTAACCATTGATTAACAAGGGTTAACGCAAACTGCTACGTAGTATCCCTCACCCAAAATTCAGGGTTGTCATCAGCAGGGCCGGTGTTACATTCAGTCAACAATTCGACGCGTAAATTTTTACAGCGTATGTCCACCGAGACAAAGACCGCCCCAGGCGTGAACGATTTGCTGAAGAACTCGTCGCTCTATCGCGAGTTCCAAGCCGAGCGGGAAGAAATTTTGCGGCATAAATGGATCGAGTCCGAGAAGGCCGGCTACGATATCGGCTTCGAACGGGCCTTGACCGACTGGATCATCCATCACCGGTCCAAGTGGCGGAAAGCCCGCCAGTCCCACGCCGCCTGAAGATTTGAGCGAGTATTTTCCTTTAAAGCGGTCCTGCGAGGCCGCCAAGGAAACACCATGAATTTTGTCCATCATTTTGCGGGTCTGTCGCTAGGCGGCAGACCCGTTTCTTTTTAACTATGCCTGAACGGATAACCATCATGAACCCCACCGCGCTCCAGCGTACGCTGAGCCGGATGGCGCATGAAATCGCAGAGAAGAACGAAGCCAGTGCCGACATCATCGTGGTCGGAGTACAGCGCGGTGGTGTGCATCTGGCCAAGCGGCTCGCGGTGCTCTTGGAGCAGATTTGCGGTCATGCCGTGCCCTGCGGTACTCTGGATGTGAATTTCTACCGCGACGACCTGGACACCCATCACACGCCGAATGTCCATCCCACGCAGGTTCCCGCCGATATCACCGGCAAGGTCGTGGTGATCGTGGATGACGTGCTCTTCAGCGGCCGTACCACCCGCGCCGCGATGGACGCGCTCAAAGACTTGGGCCGCCCCCGCCGCATCCAATTGGCCGTGCTGGTAGATCGTGGCCATCGCGAACTGCCCATCAAGGCAGACTTCGTGGGCAAGAGCATTCCCACCGCGCGCGGCGAGAATGTGGAAGCAAGACTGAAAGAAGATAACGGCGACGACACCGTTTACCTGGAACGCCTATGAGCTGGAACAAACGTCATCTGCTGGACATCGAGTCGCTCACGGCGGACGAGATCAACACCGTCCTCGACACTGCCACCGCCTTCAAAGCCGTCGGCGAGCGAGCCATCAAGAAGGTCCCTGCCCTGCGCGGCAAAACGGTGATCAATCTTTTCGTGGAACCTTCCACCCGCACGCGCATCAGCTTCGAGCTCGCCGCCCAACGTCTCTCCGCGGACATCATCAATTTCTCCGCCGAAGCGTCCTCGCTCAAAAAAGGTGAGACGCTGAAGGACACCGCGCGCAACCTCGAAGCGCTCAATGCGGACATCATCATCATCCGCCACAGCGCCACCGGCGCACCGCATTTCCTCTCGCGCTTCCTGAAGTCCAGCGTCGTGAACGCCGGTGATGGCGCACATGAGCATCCCACGCAAGCGTTGCTCGACACCTTCACCATCCGCGAGAAGAAGGGGAAGATCGAGGGGCTGAACGTGACGATTCTCGGTGATATTCTCTATAGCCGGGTGGCCCGCTCGAACATCTGGGCGTTGCTCAAGCTCGGCGCGAACGTGACCTTGTGCGGTCCTTCCACCCTGGTCCCGAAAGTGTTCGAGAAGATGGGCTGCAAGGTGACGTGGAATCTGGAGGAAGGCGTTAAGGATGCCGACGTGGTGAACCTCCTGCGCATCCAGCACGAACGCCAGCGCAAAGCGATGTTTCCGAGCATCGGCGAATACACCAGCCTCTTCGGCATCAATAAGACGCGGTTCAAGCGCCTGAAGCCCGATGTCATGATCATGCATCCCGGCCCCATCAATCGCGGTGTGGAAATCGACAGCCAAGTGGCCGACTGCGACCAGTCGGTGATTCTCCAGCAGGTGACGAACGGTCTAGCAGTCCGTATGGCCGTGCTATTCCTTGTGAATGGCGGCAAGGGACCGCAGGAAGTGGCGGCGCCAGTGGCGACTTAGCCGCCGAAAGAATTAAAACGCAAAACCGTTGAAACGTGAAATACGCTTCAACGGTTTAACTATTTTAGCCTTTTAACAATTCAACGACTCACAACCGTTTCGCCAACTCCGCCTGACTGTTATTAAACACTTCCTGATGCAGCGACCCACCATGGGAATCCATCGTGACAACGACCGGGAAATTCTCCACCTCGAGTTCCCAGATGGCTTCGGGTGAACCGAACTTCTCGAGGAAATAGACGTTCCGCACTGACTTGATGCACTCGGCCAACACTTGCGCCGCGCCACCGATGGCGTGCAGGTAAACGCAGCCGTATTCCTTGTTCGCTGCGAGTGTGCGATCGCCCATGCCACCCTTGCCTATGACACCGCGCACGCCGAAGTCCTTGATGATATGACCCTGATAAGGCTCCTCGCGGATGGACGTCGTGGGACCGGCTGCGGTGACCTTCCATTTGCCCTGCTCATCCTTCATCACCACGGGGCCGCAGTGATAGATGATGCCGTCCTGCAGGCTCACGCCCTCGGGCAGCGTGCCACCCTCATGCAGATACTTATGCACGGCATCGCGACCGGTATAGATGATGCCGGTGATCTCAACAGCGTCGCCCACTTTCAGCGCGCGGATCTTGTCTTCGGTAAAAGGAGCAGTGAGGTGAGTCATAACAATAAATTAAAATTCACGTGAGTGCATTTGCGGACAGGGCGACCATTCGCATCTGAAATTGCGAGTGTCGCGTCGTAAAGAAACGCCGTGCATTTCCATCCTGAGGAACGGTCTATGAGCATCCAATTTGCCTCATCGCTTTGTCGCTCCTCATAGGAAACGGTTTCTAATACAACCCTGTCAGCAAATTCAAACCTGCTGGTGGATCTGGTGCCATCGTTTCGGACGGTCAGCCCATACTTCACAGCAAGGAGTTCTTTATCTTGGAGAAAGGTGCATGCATTAGAAATCACATCCGTTGCCGACTCATTGTGCGCCAATTCGTTTCCATCATTGGTGATGCGCCAATGGCACATGTATATCCACAAGTGATATTCTCCGAAAGCTCCGCTGTTATCGACATGGCGTGCACCGAAGTCAAACGTCAGAAACGAACCGTGGCCTTTAGCAACTGCCCACGGCGCTTTCCCGACAATCTGGGCCAATGCACTCATCAGATTAATACAGCCACTTCTCAATCTTCGCGTCGTTGGAAAGGATCACACCCTGGCGGCGATAAGCCCAGCACATGTAGCTGATACTCACGAAGAAGGACGCGGGCAAACGGTTCGCCGCGCAGATCTTCACGCCAAGCAGAGTCGTCTTGCCGCCGAAGCCCATCGGCCCGATGCCCAGTTCGTTCGCGGTCTTCAGGATGTCCTGTTCGAGGGCGTCGAGTTCGGGATTCGGATTGCGGTCCTCGATGGTGCGGAGGAATTGTTGCTTGCTGAATTCGTAGCTCGTGGCGCGGTCACCGCCGATGCACACGCCGAGGATGCCCGGACCGCAACCTTTGCCTTGCGCTTGCAGCACAGCATCCAGGATGACCTTGCGGCAACCATCGAGGTCGCGGTTCGCCTTCAGCTTCTCGATGGGCAGCGAATATTGCGCGCCGACATTTTCACAGCCACCACCTTTGAGGATAAGGGACACTTTGATCTCATTCGAGCGGTGTTGATGACAATGGACCGTGGGTGAACCCGGACCCACATTCGTGCCATCATTCTTGCCCGTGAGCGAATCCACCGAGTTCTGGCGCAGGTAACCTTTCTTCGTGGCAAAGGTCACTGCAGCACGGGCGGTTTCTTCAAATTCGATTTGGTCAAAGCCTACAGGGCATTCCACGTAGAAGATGATGCTGCCGGTATCCTGGCAGATGGGCTGGGATTTCTGCTTGGCCAGCTTGATGTTCGCCTCGATGATTTTGAAGGCCGATTCGGCAATCGTGCCCTTCTTCTAGTTCTCCACCGACGTCAAAATGGCTTTCTGCACGTCATCAGGTATCTCCGCCGAGGTCCGGCGGATCAGT
>JAJNBN010000231.1 GCA_021156225.1 Verrucomicrobiota bacterium
GAGGACTTCAGCGGCGGCGAGGGTGAATTCATGACCAAGGAAACGGGTGTCATGGCCGAGGATCACGACGGGTTTACGGCCGTAGATGGCGGACTTGGGGTTGGCCAGTTCGCCCTTCCAATATTCCGCGATGGCCTGGGTGGCGAGGCGGACTTGGTCGAAGGTGAAATCGCGTGCGATCAGACCGCGCCAGCCAGAGGTGCCGAATTTGATGGTAGCCATGAAATCAGGAGTCGTTGGTTTGATTTAAAGGATGGGGAATGGTTACAGGGCGCAACCGCGAGATTCAAGTCTGGCGAATTCTTTTCGGCCGGGATCACTTGGCGAACTCGACCACACGCGTTTCGCGGACCACGGTCACACGGATCTGGCCGGGGTATTGCAATTCTTCCTCGATCTTGCGGGTGACAGATTTTGCCAGTGCGTAGGCTTCTTCGTCGGTGATCTTCTCAGGCTGCACCAAGACGCGCAGTTCGCGACCTGCCTGCACTGCGTAGCATTTCTCTACGCCGGGGAAGGAAGCGCCGATGCGTTCCAAGTCTTCCAAGCGCTTGATATAGGTGGTCATCGTCTCGGAACGGGCGCCGGGACGGGAAGCGCTGATGGCATCGGCAGCGCTGACGAGCACGCCCAGCGGGTTCGTATGCGGCACTTCGCTGTGATGCGAGGCGACACCATTGACGATGTTCTCCGCCTCCCCATGGCGCTTGATAAAGTCAGCACCGATGATGGCGTGGGAACCTTCTACTTCGTGATCGATGGCCTTGCCGATGTCATGCAGCAGACCGGCGCGCTTGGCATCCTGGACATTGATACCCATCTCAGAGGCCATAAGGCTCATCAAGTGGGCGACTTCGATGGAGTGATCCAAAACGTTTTGGGAAAAACTGTGACGGAAGCGCAAGCGACCGAGCAGCTTTACGATCTCGGGATGCAATTGTGGCAAACCTACTTTGAAGACGGCTTCTTCACCGTTCTTCACAATGGTTTCATCCATCTCCTCGGTGACCTTCTGTACGACTTCTTCGATACGCGTGGGATGGATGCGGCCATCGAGGATCAAGCGTTGCATCGCTTCGCGGGCGATCTCACGACGGACGGGATCGAAGCCGGAGAGCACCACTGCGTTGGGCGTGTCGTCAATGAGGACGGTGATGCCGGTAGCCGCTTCAAAGGCGCGGATGTTGCGGCCTTCGCGACCGATGATGCGGCCTTTGATCTCATCACCAGGGAGGGCGATGGTGGCCGTGGTCGTCTCGAAAGTATGATCACCGGCGTAGCGCTGGATCGCCACGCTGAGCACATAACGAGCCTTGTCTTCAGCGGTGGTCTTGGCGCTTTCTAGGATATGGCGGGTCAGATTGTTGGCATCCTTGAGCGCGTCCGCTTCCACTTGCTTGAGCAATTGCGTGCGGGCGTCGAGTTCGGTGATGCCAGCGATGGCTTGGAGCTTTTCCTTTTCGAGCTGTATCAGGCGGTGAAGCTCCACCCGCTGCGTTTCCAAATCTTCCAGTTGCTTCTGCAGGTTTTGGTCCGTTTGCTTGAGGCTCTTCTCCTGAGCGACGATGGTTTCAAGCTGGCGGTTTAAGAGTCGTTCGCGTTCCGCCTGACGGTTCTCGAGATCGGAAAGTTCCTGACGGCGCAGGGTGAAGGATTTTTCCGTTTGCTCGCGAATCTTGAGCGCTTCCTCATTGGCGGCGAGCTTGGCTTCGCGGATCAGCGTCTCGGCTTCACGCTTGGCATTGGCCAAGGTGAGGTCCTGTTGCTCCTTCAGCGCTTGCTGCTGCGTTTTTTCCCGGTTGCGCTGGTAGAAATAGAAGGCAGCGGCGCCCGCGCCAAACAGCGCGAGTCCCGAGAGATAATCCGTTATGTTGCCCAACAAAAACATTTCAGCACCCACGAGGCTAGATGACTTTTAGCCAGCGTGTCGGTGTCAGGACGGCATCCAATTCGACATCATGCGGTTCTGCGGGGAGCGCGTCGCTCTCCTGCCAGTCGAAGGCCAGTCCTAACTTCATTCCTGTCGTCCCTGGCAGCAACCGGTCATAGAAGCCTTTGCCTCTCCCCAGTCGCCGTCCGCTTGCGTCAAAAGCTATGCCAGGTACGAGGGTCAAGTCCAGTTGGTTTAATGGCACAGCAGGACAATTTGGTGACGGCTCGCGCACCCCGAAGCGGCCGGGGACCAGGTCTTCGGTCAAATTGCGGATCAGGGCGGCTTCGTAAACCCCTAAGCTGGAATTATAACGGGGCAGGGCAATGGTCTTGCCAGCGGCCAAAGCTTGCGTAAACAGAGGCGCGATATCCGGTTCATCATTCAGCGGATAAAACATCAGAATCCGTTGGGAGTCCTGCCAGTAGAGGGAGCCCAAGAGGTGCTTGCGCAGGTCCTCTGACGCGGCGGCGTTCTGCTCCGGAGCGACTGACCGACAAAGCACGCGATACTGCTTCCGGAGCGAAGCTTTCTGTTCGGCCACGTTCGGGATCATGCTGGTTTCTTTCGGCTGGCATCCAGTTCCGCCCGCCAGCGTTCCACCCGTTCTTTGATCTTCTTTTCCACGCCTTGCTCGGTGGGTTGGTAGTAGTGACGGGTTTCGCCGAGGTAATCTTGAGCCACGAAGTTTTCCGGATGATCGTGCGCGTATTTGTAGCCGACGCCGTGGCCGAGTTGCTTGGCACCTTTGTAATGCCCATCGCGCAGATGCTCAGGGACGGGCAGGGTGCGGCCGTTCTTCACGTCTTCCAAGGCGGCATCGATGGAGGCGACGACAGTGTTGCTCTTGTTCGCGGTGGCGATGTAGAGCGCGGCTTCGGCAATCGGGATGCGTGCTTCGGGCCAGCCGATGAACTCGGCGGCGTGATGAGCAGAGACGGCGAGCACAAGGGCCATGGGATCGGCGAGTCCGACGTCCTCAGCGGCATGGATCACAATGCGGCGGGCGATGAAGCGAGGGTCTTCGCCGGCATGGATCATCTTGGCTAGCCAATAGAGCGTGGCGTCGGGATCACTGCCGCGCATGGATTTGATGAAGGCGGAAATGGTGTCGTAATGCGCATCGCCATCGCCGTCATACACGATCGCCTTCTTCTGGATGCTTTGCTCGGCGACGGAAAGCGTGATGTGGATGTAGCCATCGCTACCCGGTTCGGTGGTGAGCACGGCGATCTCCAGCGAGTTCAGCGCTTTACGGGCATCGCCATCCGAGGTCTTGGCGAGATGCTTCAAGGCATCCTCATCGGCGCGAATCTTGAGATGGCCAAGGCCACGGTCCACATCGGTGAGAGCGCGTTGATAAAGGCCCAAGATATCTTCATCCGTGAGCGAACGCAGTTCGAAGATCTGCGAACGGGAGACGAGCGGTGAATTGACGAAGAAAAAGGGATTATGCGTCGTGGCACCGATCAGGCGGATGACACCGCTCTCAACATCCGGCAGGAGCACGTCCTGCTGAGATTTATTGAAGCGATGGATTTCATCGATGAACAGGATGGTCGGCTGGCCGGTGTGATGCAGGCGATTCGTCGCGCCGGAGAGCACGCGGCGCATATCAGCGACATTGGATTCCACGCCACTCAAACGCTCGAAGCGGTTTTTTGTGTGCAGCGCGATGAGCTGGGCCAGAGAGGTCTTGCCGGTGCCAGGTGGCCCGTAAAAGATGAGGGATTGAATGCGATCCGCTTCAATGGCCCGGCGGAGCAACATGCCAGGGGCAAGGATGTGACGCTGACCAATGTATTCATCCAAGGTGCGCGGGCGCATGCGGGCCGCGAGGGGGGCGGAGCGGCTCTGTGCAAAGGCAGGAGCGGCCACCGCTGCCTCATTGGCAGGGATCGCCGGACCAGTTGCAAACAGATCGGACTGCGCCATGACTCCACTTTAACCTAATACCTGACGAAGAAAACCAAGAATTCAACCGGTCAAAAAGGAAAAGCTCGAATGCGGAAGAAGTCGGCCATCACTTTGGTCTGTGGCCTGTTTCACATCTTCGCCATTCGAGCTTCACCGAAAGCATACCCCACCTCTGCCGTGTGGAACGGTACCTATGAACTGCCCTGATATAGGTGGGACCGAATCTTAGGTGTCCGACGTCCAATTAAGGCCTGTCGTAAACCTTGGAAGTTAAGGCCCCGCATTGATTAATTACGGTCCAAGGACTTTGTTGCGCAATCACGAACAGCGCAGGGTAAATCTAAGCCGGTCTAAAAATGCCGGGCTCTTTCTTTTCTCTATCACTGACTTATTTTCACTAACTCTGACTCTATCTCTCTGCGGTTCCAATGTCTCCGGGTGTCGTTGCTCTTCGGTCGCAGATCACTCGCGATCTGCGCCTCAGCAGAACTTTCCCTAACCTGTGGAACGGATGCAGTGCCCCAACTATTTTTAGACCGGCCCGTTATTCTTTCAAAGATCAGACGGTGACCATCACCGTTTCTAGGCGAAATATCGTCCTGCTTTGGGCGTGTCTCAAGTCCTTTTCATGAAAAATTTTTAAGATGAAGTTTCACGTTGGAAGTGGGCGGACAAAGGAGTATTCTACGCGGCGTTTCACTCTGGTCCCGGTTCGCAAAACGATTGGCATGAGGGTTTCCAGGGATGCAAAAAGATACACACAATTTTCTATGCGCACATTGCTCATCGGCATCGACAGCGGAACGCAATCCACCAAAGCCCTCGTGGTGGATGCAAAGGACGGAAAAGTTTTAGGCGCAGCTTCTGAAGCTTACGGAATGATTCCTGATCTGCCCGCAGGCGCGAAGGAACAGCATCCCCATGTGTGGATCGAGGCCACGTCGAAATCCATCCGCAAAGCGCTCAAGCAGGCGAAGGCCAAGGCGGGCGAAGTGCAGGCCATCGGTGTGAGCGGGCAGCAGCATGGTTTTGTGCCGTTGGACAAAAACGGCAAGGTGATCCGTCCGGCGAAGTTGTGGTGTGATACATCCACTGCCGCTGAATGCGAAGAGATCACTGCGGCTTTAGGCGGACAGAAAGCGGCGATCAAGGCGATTGGTAATGCGGTGCTGCCGGGATTCACTGCTCCAAAGATTTTGTGGTTGAAGAAGCATGAGCCGAAGAATTTCGCCCGGCTGCATACGGTCATGCTGCCGCATGATTACATCAATTACTGGCTCACGGGCGAAGCGGTGATGGAATACGGCGATGCGAGCGGCACGGCGCTGCTGGACGTGCGTAAGCGCAAGTGGAATGCGGATGTGCTCAAGGCCATCGATGGTGACCTTGTGAGCAAGCTGCCGCCGCTGATCTCGAGTGAGCAGCCGGTTGGCTACCTGCAGCCATCGACAGCAAAGGAGCTGGGACTCTCCACTGATGTGATCGTGAGCGCGGGTGGCGGTGACAACATGATGGGTGCCATCGGCACGGGCAATACGCGCGCTGGTTTTATCACAGCGAGCTTTGGCACGAGCGGGACGATCTATGCGTGCGCGGATAAACCGGTGGTTGATCCGCAAGGTGAGATCGCGGCTTTCTGTGATTCTACGAACCATTGGCTGCCGCTGCTGTGCACGATGAACGTGACGGTGGCCACGGAGATGGTGCGTAAGAATCTAGGGTGGACGCATGAGAAGTTCGCGGCGGAAGCGGCGAAGGTAAAGCCGGGCAGTGATGGGCTTATCCTGTTGCCGTATCTGGAAGGCGAACGCACACCGAATGTGCCGGATGGAACGGGCGTGTTCTTTGGGGTCACACAAAAGACGTCCAATCCGGCGCACTATGCCCGGGCGGCGATGGAAGGGGTCACGCTGGGGATGAATTATGGATTACGTCGTCTGGCCCAGCTCGGGGTAAAGCCGACGCAGATCCGCGCGACGGGCGGCGGGGCGAAGTCCAAAGTGTGGCGTCAACTCATGGCGGATATTTTCAATGCGGAAGTGGTCACGTTGCAGGTGAGCGAAGGTGCGGCGTATGGCGCGGCCTTGCAGGCGCTCTGGTGTTCCCTCGTGGAAGTGGGTGAAAAGGTGGGCATTGATGAGATCACGGATCAGTTCGTGCGGGTGAATGCGAAGGAAACCGCCGAACCCAATGCGAAAGCTGTCGCGACATATGCGGAGGTGCAGGCGTTGCAGGATGATCTATCGAAGAGTCTGCGCGGGGTGTTTAGTCATCACCGACAGTTTGTGTTGAGAGGGGAGTAAGAGTTCTCC
>JAJNBN010000232.1 GCA_021156225.1 Verrucomicrobiota bacterium
AATCGCTCTCGGACCGGATGCCGCGCAAGATGAACCCAGCCTTCAACGATTCCGCATACTTGATGAGAAACTGGTGACCGAACGTCTCAACCTTGAGATTCTTGAACTGCTTCGTCGAGGCTCGCACCATCGCCGCGCGCTCCTCGATGTCGAATGTGTACTTCTTCTCGGGATTCATACCGATGCCGATGATGAGCCGGTCGAAGACTTTCACCCCCTCTTCGATCATCCAGAGATGACCCGTAGTGAGCGGATCAAAACTGCCCGCATAAACACCGACACGCATTGATTTCCCCATGCCCCGCAGTGTGCCGAACCCAAACGCCGTGGGAAGAAATTTTGTTGTAGTCCAAACCCCGACACCGAAATCAGACAAACACCGATTTCGCTTTCTGCCCAACCGAACGACCTTACCGCCATCATGGATAGAAGGCGCATGTCGTTCCGTGCCTTGTCTCGCGGAAAGCCCGCTCAAGCCAGTCGCTTGGGCTGGTCTCTCATGCTTGCTTTGATTCTGCTCGGCACACAGCCAAGCCGCGCCGCTGAACTCACGTCCTTCCTGGCGGGCAATGGTGGCTGGCACATGGGTACGCTGGTCGTCGGCAATATCACCGGCGATGCCACGCCCGAGATCATCGTCCCCTATCGCAACCTCAGCGGCCAATGGTTCCTCGATGCTTACACCTCCACCGGCTCCCGCCTGAGTGGCTTCCCTTACTCCGGTGGCCTGCAAGAAATCAACGTCTCCCCTACCCTTTACGACCTGACCGGTGATGGCCGCGCCGAGATCATCTTCACCTGCGGCAACAGCGTCATCGCCCTGCGTGGCGATGGCACGCCGCTCTGGTCCAATGCGGTGAACTATTCCAACTACGTTCCCGACAGCGGCTTCATGGCGGTCACGAACGGATTCTACTGGTCCAATGGCGGCGGCTTTATCTCACGCCTGCCCAGCACCGCCGTCTTCTCCTCCCAAGTCTCCAGCCCCATCGTCGCTGATCTCAACAATGATGGCGTGAAGGAAGTCATCACTGCGTGGAAGATCGATCCGGACAGCACCAGCAATCACCAGGACTTCAACCCTTCTATCAACGACATCTGGGGCTCCGGCGAATGGGGCACCATGGGTGAGGTCTGGTCCGGTGGCATCGTCTTCTTCAACGCCACCACCGGTGCAAAAGATTACACCTATCACTTTCATCAGCTCGTGGAATCCGGTGTGGCCCTTGGCCGCGCAACGGCGAATCAGCCGCTGAACGTCTACGTCCTGAACGATAGCGACAGCGTCGCCGCCTTCGACAAGACCAAGCCGCACGGCCTCCACGGCAACGGCAATCTCCACAAACAATTCGGCAAGAACCAACGCCTCCTCAGCGGCTCCTATCAGCTAGGCGCGGACATCCATACCGCCGATATCGATGGCGACGGCCTCGATGAAGTTCTCGTGGCCTCCACCCAAGCCAACCCGCTCTGGCAACCAAACGAAACCATCCTCGATGACGATGGCACCATCCTCTGGCGCAAATGGAAACCCGCCGTGACCCTCCCCATGACGCAATGGCAGAACAACTCCGCCATGATCCCGGTGAACCCCGATCACGACAACCGCATCGATGTCCTCACTTTCTCGCATAGCTACGAGATCGCCTTCCGCACTTGGAACGGCGTGGAACTGGTGGACCGCCCCGGCTGGCCGAAGAATTTCTATCCGCAAATACCCACGCCACCCGTCGTGGGTGACGTCGATGGCGACGGCCAGGAAGAGATCATCATCGGCACGTATGATCCAGCCAATGCCTCCGCGAATGGAACGCTCTATGTCTTCGCCCTCGATGGCTCCGTGAAAAATTCCGTGCTTGTTCCTGGCGGATTGAAACACATCCCCACCTTGGCCGACATGAACGGCAACGGCGGGGTGGAAGTGATCTATCGTTCCCTCGCTGGCCGCATCTTCATCCAGAACTTCGGCGCGACCAGCGCCGGTCCCGTCTCTTGGGCCACCCACCGCGGTAATGCCCGTCACGATGGTAACCTCGGCACCTCGCTCTATCCCACCGGCACGCCCGTGATCACGCAGAAAGACGGCGGCTATCGCCGCACCACCTTCTCTTGGAGCATCCCCGGCACCGCTCAAGCCTGGCGCATCTATCGCGCGGAAAAACCAGAAGGCCCGTTCACACCGCTCATCACGTTGACCGGCAACACGACCACTTACACCGACCACACCCTGAATCCCGGTGCCCAATACCTCTACGAAGTCGCCGCCGTCTATAACAACAGCACCGTCCGCTCCGCCCCCTTCGCCATCCTCTCGGAAGCGAGTGACAATCTGCTCACCAATGGCGGCTTCGAAGAGAACAGCGAGAGTCATTGGGACAAATGGTTCACCGGCGAACTGAGCTGGACGAACATGACAACCACGACGAGCGGAGTTCATTCTGGTCGTTCCGCGATGGCGGTATCTTTGGCGGGTCACGGCAGCAACGGCACCATCTCGCAATACGGTCAATACGGCACGCCCGATGGCAACCTGCCTGTGGTCGCCGGACAGCTCTACAGCATGGGCGGTTTCTTCAAGAGCCAAGGGCTTACGCAACCCTCCGAGCATTGGCTGGAATGGAGCTCCACCGTCACCGCCGATAACACAAACT
The DNA here is from genome assembly GCA_021156225.1 of Verrucomicrobiota bacterium. GTDB lineage: Bacteria > Verrucomicrobiota > Verrucomicrobiia > Limisphaerales > JAEYXS01 > JAEYXS01. The sequence goes on from JAJNBN010000232.1 coordinate 2,652, forward strand.
CCCGTCCTGCCCGCCCATGGCCGTTCTATTTCACACCGCATTTCATGCCCGGCACCAACGTCACGGAATGGACTTACGTGAACCGCACCTTCGTAATGCCTGCCGGTTTTCCCAACGCGGAGATCGGCGCGCGCTATACTATCAACGCTCCCGGCAGCGGCACATTCCTCATGGATGATCTCTTCTTCCGCGCGGTACCGTCACCCGCTTCACCGAACTGGACGTCATTGGTTCCCTTCGCTGCGACCTGGAAATATTCCGCTACCACCCCAGCCACGAATTGGTTCACCCGCAATTTCACCGAAGCGGGCTGGTCCTCCGGCAAAGCGAAGTTCGGCACCGGCGGTGGTCCCGCCAACATCACCACCAGCCTGACACCACAGCGCGATGCTTACTACTTCCGCCACACATTCACGGTACCTGCGGAATCATGGGATGAGTTTCTCCTCTCCGCCACCTGCACACGCGGGCCAAATGGCAAAGCCTTGGAGATTTATCTCAACGGCACGAAGCTTATCACTTCCGGCATCGACATTGTGAGCGATCAAGGCAATGAAGTGCTCTATTACGATCTCACGCCCTTCATCGGCTTGCTGCAACCCGGAGAGAACGTGATCGCCGTGCTACTGAACAACGTCTGGTCTTCATGGGATGACGTCGCCTTCGATCTCCGCCTGCAAGCGATGAGTTATGCACCCGTCGCTGCCGGTTTCCATTCCATCACTTGGGATCCCGGCCTTATCACGCAACTGCTCGGCGTGGAATTGGAACTTTCCGTGCCGCCGAGCAGCATCTGGTTGTTGGAATCCACCGATTCACTTTCGTCACCTAACTGGCAATTGATGGAAACTCTCGTAGATCGTCCCAGTGAGCCGTTCACGGTAAGGGATATCGGGCAAGGGTTGCGCACTCCTCCGCTGCTGGCGCCAAGACGTTTTTACCGGCTGAATCCGTATTAATCCGGCTTCGGTTCCAGCTTCGCGATCTCGGCCATGAGCTGGTCGGCCACCTCCTGATAGATCTCCTTGAGACGCGGCTTGGTGCAAGTCTTGGCCTCTTCGCGCAAGGTCTCGAACATCATCGGTCGGCCATACTTCACCACCACGGGCTTCATGCGTGGAAATTTCATATGCCGCCCATACGCTTCAAAGGCACCAAAGATATGCACCGGCACTACCGGCGCATTAGATTTGATGACGGTGAGCCCAATGCCGGAACGCGCCGCCTGCAGCTTGCCGTCACTCGTGCGTGTGCCTTCGGGAAAAAGCGTGATGCCGCCGCCTTGCAGCAAGCGGTCGAGAATGATCTTCAGGCCCTTTGCCCCGCCACCATCGCGGTCCACCGGCACCGCGCTCAACTGGCGCAGATACCAGCCGATCAGCGGGAAACGGAACAGGGATTCGCGCGCGAGGTAATTGATCTGGCGCGGGATGGAGCAACCGAGCAACGGCGGATCGGCGAAGCTCGCGTGATTGGAAGCCAGAATCACCGGCCCTTTCAGCGGCACGCGCTCCACGTTGTAAACCCGCCAGCGAAACCACAGCTTGAACGCCATGCGGCCCGCATACCAGGTGATGGCGTAAACAGTATTCACGATCGAGTGCGACCTCCAATAGGCACAGGAAGCGCGAAACCCGGGAACCCGGGCCCAGATGTGCTTAGGGAACAAGTATCACCCCGTCTGAACTTTCGCTCTGTGCTCATCGGCTTGCATAAGTGGTTCACTGCGGTTTTGCGTCCGGCCCCTGCTGCGGCTGGCACCCGTTCACTTCTTCAATTCCGCCTGCTTCTTGTGAAACTCGGCGATGATGCGGTTCGACGTATCTTCCGGCGTCTCGCCCGAGTTGTTGATGAGCGTGGCTCCGAGCGCGATCATCAGTGGTGCGGCCTTGCGCTGGCTGTCGCGCTGGTCACGTTCCGCGAGGTTCTCTTGCACACCATCTGCCACACGACGGCGGTTGCGCTCCTCCAACGAGGCGTCGAGATAGAATTTGAAATTCGTATCGGGAAAAACGTTGGTGCCGATGTCGCGACCTTCCATCACGAGGTTCCCGAACTGGATACATTCGCGCTGCTTCAGCTTCATCCAGTCGCGCACCTTGGGCCCGGCGGCGACCTTGGCCACAGCGGCACTGGTCTCGGAGGTGCGGATCTCTTTTTCCGGATAGTAGCCCTCTACCAGCAAACGCGCATGACCGTCCTGATTCACCAGCGTGGTCTTCCATTTACGGATCGCCGAGGCGACGGCTTTTTCGTCATCCACATCCACACCGTTCTTGAGGCAATACCAGGCGAGAGTGCGATACATCGCCCCCGTGTCCACGTAGATATAACCAAGTTTTTTGGCGATGAGCTTGGCGTTCGTGCTCTTGCCGCTGGCGCTGGGCCCGTCGATAGCGATGACAATCGGTGATTCCATGAATACTAAATACTAAGCTTTGATAAATTTGGCGGCCTGCTGCGCCGTGGCCCCATCATGCACGATGGCCATAAGCGCCTTCGTCATCCCAGCCGGGTCCGCATGCTGGATGATATTGCGGCCATAGACGATGCCGTGCGCGCCCTGGCCCATGAGCTTCTCCGTGCGTTCCAAAATCTCTTTGTCCGCCGCCTTGCCACCACCGCGAACCAGCACCGGAATGCCGCCCGCGATTTTCACCACTTGGTTATAGACGGACACATCATCCGTCGGATCGGCCTTGATGATATCGGCACCCAGTTCCACGGCCTGACGGACGAGCGGGAGAATCTTTTCCAGATCACCATCCACCATATAACCGCCCGCCTTCTGGTTCGCCTGGAACACCAGCGGCTCGATCATCAACGGCATGTTGTAGCGATCGCACTCCGGCTTGATGCGCAGGATGTTCTGGATGCATTGATCGGTCACCTCGGGCTGTTCCGGGATGCGAAAGAGATTCACAACCACGCAGGTGGCATCGAGGCGGAGTGCCTGTTCCACCGGCTGCTCGATCATGCGGCTGAAGAGCGTGCGCGGGAGCTGGGTGCCATAGACATTCGCCACATCCGTGCGCAAGACCAAGGCAGGCTTGAGTTTGCCCGGAATAGATTGCAGATGGCGCGCCTGACCGACGGTAAGCTGGATGGCATCGGGATTCGCCGCCACCAACACCTTCACGCTTTCACTCAAGTCTTCGATGCCTTGCAGAAAACCGCGCTCATTGAAGAAGCCGTGATCCACGGCGACATCAAAGCAACGGCCAGACTTGGCATTAAAGAGACGGTTCAGGCGATACGATTTCATAAGCGCAGGGAATCCTCTAACCGCAACGGGAAAGAACGGAAAGGAGAATATCTGAGGCCGCAGAATTTTAACCCAGACAAAGCCTGCTGACTCCGCGCCAAAGCTTCAGCATATCGTCGGTTTTCGCTGTGCGACTTAATGAAAATCCCCGCCCAAGCATTCACTCAGGCAGGGATGAAATGCTTTATCTGTCGCGTGTCGCTCAGCGCCGCGGCCGCAGGATGAC
>JAJNBN010000233.1 GCA_021156225.1 Verrucomicrobiota bacterium
CCGAGCACTACGGGGGAGGACCAGCCTTTACCGGGGATCGCGACTTTCCAGCGCACATCTTTATCTTCAGCGAACTCGGTGGGGATGTTCTTGCCTTGCGCATGACCGGGCTGGCCTTGGCCGAGGAACTTCGGCCAGTCAGAATCCGCAAAAACATTTCCTGCGAGCAGGGCGACGGCAAAGAATCCGGTGATAAGGCGCATAGGCTTGAGATTTGAAGCGCTTATCTGAAGGGAAATTCAAAGAGATTCAATGCTTTCCTGCCACCAGTGCTGGTTTCGGCAGCAAACAGGCGAAGTAAACCCAATAGATGAGCGCGAATTGCAAAGGCAACCTTGCCCAAAGAAGCCACGCGGGAATGGAGACGCCTTCCCAGCCGTTCACGGCCGCGTTGATGTTGGCGGGAAAAATGGCGATGAGCAAAATGATGAGGCACCAACCGGTGAAGCGTCGCACGGAGGGGATGAGGACGCCGATGCCGCCCAGCATCTCAGCGAGGCCGCTGATGATGTTCAAGGCCTCATGTGCTGGCAGAGACTTGGGCATCATCGAAAGATAGGGCTTCGGATTCAGGAAATGGTTGAGGCCGGCGATGAAGAAGAACACGGCGAGGAAATGGCGGGCACGCTGACGGGTGACGTGTTTGGGATCGGCGCTGACGGGCTGGCTCACTGGCGGAAAATAACACTGCGGCTGCTCCGTGCAAGCATCGGAGGCAGCCGCAGTTAAGAAGGATATGCCTAGATTACACCGTCGGTTCCCAGCCAGGGCGGTATTCGCGGCGCCAGAGTTTCTCGGTGCCTTCCGGATTGGTGATTTTCTTGCCGTCGAACTGGATGACCTTGCCGCTGCGATAGGCGATATTCGCCAGGTGGCAGAGCATGGAGCTCTTCTGCGCTTCCTCGATCTCCGAGTTCAGGCGTTCGCCGAGGCGGATGGAATTGATGAAGTTCGTGAAGTGCGGGACATCGCTGCCTTTGCCGGGGTTCTTGGCGACCTCTTTGCCGGCATTGTCAAAGATGGTGTAGCCGTTGCTGCTCACGGTCATCATGCCGCCATCACCGTAGAACTCGCAGAAAGGAGGAGGCGTGGGTTTGCGCGCGTGGCAGCTTGAGATCTCCAGCGTGGCACCGCAATGGCCGAAATCATAGACGGCCACACCGGTATCGGGCGTTTCCTGGTCGTCATCGAAATGATAGCGGCCGCCGTTGAAGACCACGCTCTTCGGGTGGTCCACGCCGAGGCCCCAGCGCACGATGTCCAGCATGTGCGGACCGTTGTTCGCCATCTCGCCGCCGCCGTAGTGCCAGACCCAGTGCCAGCCGTAAGGCACCAAGTTTTTTTGATACGGCCGATCCGGGGTGGGTCCTTGCCACAGTTCGTAGTTCAGCGTTTCCGGCGGTTTTTCAGGGATGCCTTTTTTGATGTCGGAACGGGCATTCGTGTAGTAGGAGCGCGAGTTGTAGATCTTGCCGATGGCTCCTTCACGCAGCTTGGCGATGGCCTCGATCATCGCGGGGTAGCTGCGGCGCTGATTGCCCATCTGCACGTTGCGATTGTATTTGCGCGCGGCGGCCACGATAAGCTGGGCCTCGTGGGCATTGTGGCTGCCGGGCTTCTCCACATACACGTGTTTGCCCGCTTTGCACGCGAGGATGGCGGCAGGAGTGTGCCAGTAGTTCGGTGCGGCGATGGAGATGGCGTCGATCTCAGGATCATTCAGGATCTCGCGGAAATCGGTGACGGTCTTCGGCTTGGCGGATTGAAACTTCTCCAAGTCCTTGGCCACGGTAGCCAGCTTGGCGGAGTCCACATCGCACAGATAAGCGATCTCCACATTCGGCACGGCCAGATAACCGGCGACGTGCGCGCGGCCGCGGCCCAAGCCCATGATGCCCACGCGGACGCGGGCATTGGCGCCCTTGGCCTGGCCGAGCAGGAGATTCGGCGCGGCCACAGAGGCGATGGCTCCGAGGGCGGCGGTTTGTTTCACGAACTGGCGGCGGTTAAGCGAGGAGGATGACATAAAGCGTTTAATGATTAGCCAAGTGCTGTCACGTGATGTGACTAATTTAGAGAAGGCCGACGGTTTCCAACAAGGGAAAATTCACGCGTATTGAATGGGCGGGGCGAATGATTCGTCTGAATCACGATGGGTAATTCCTGACATGTGGCATTCTGCACCTCATGGGCAGAGCCGGTCATTTCGTTGCCGAAAAATGTTTTCCACTTGCTTGCCTGGCCCGTTTGGAAAGTAATCATACTCACATGAAAGCTCGTCACCTCCTCGCACTGGCTGCGTTTCTCGCCGGTTCATTCAGCGCCGTAGCAGCGGACCTAAAGGTCGGCATCATCGGCACGGACACCTCACACGTGCCCGCCTTTACCAAGATTCTCAATGTGGCCACGAACAAGGATCATGTCGCCGGGGCCAAAGTCGTGGCGGCCTTCAAAGGCGGCAGCCCGGACATCACCAACAGTTGGATGCGGGTGGAGAAGTACGCCGAGGAGATCGCGAAGAACCATGGCGTGAAAATCTACGACAGCATCGAGGAGATGTCCAAAAACGTGGATGCCGTGCTGCTGGAAAGCCTGGATGGGCGTCCGCATCTGGCCCAGGCCACGCCGGTGATCAAGGCGGGCAAACCGCTCTTCATCGACAAGCCGATGGCGGCCTCGCTGAAGGATGCGATCGCCATCTTTGAACTCGCCAAGAAGCACAAGGTGCCGGTGTTCAGTGCGTCTTCGCTGCGCTTTGGTAAGGACACCATCGCGGTGCGCAACGGGAGCATCGGCAAGGTGTTGAGCGCGGAGACGACAAGCCCGGCGAGCCTGCATCCGACGCATCCGGATCTTTTTTGGTATGGCATTCATGGTGTAGAATCCCTGTTCACGGTGATGGGAACGGGTTGCGAGACGGTGGAGCGCACGACGACGGCGGATGGAAAGATTAAAGTCACGGGCACATGGAAGGGCGGGCGCAAGGGCACCTTCACCGAGGATAAGGGTTATGGTGGTAAAGCCATCGGCGAGAAGGGTGAGAGTCCCGTGGGCAAGTATGACGGCTATGCGGCCTTGGTAAAAGAGATCGTCCCTTTCTTCCAGACCGGCAAATCACCCGTGCCGATGGAGGAGACGATCGAGATCCTCGCCTTCATGGAAGCAGCGGATGCCAGCAAGGCGGCGGGTGGCAAGCCGGTGAAGATCGCGGACATCATCCAGGCGGCGAAGAAGTAAAGCCGCTGCCAGGTGTCCGCACTGAGGTTGGGGGCAAATTCAGCACTTGCCAAACGGGCGGGCTTATGGCTTCTTTTCTGCCCCTGTTCGTGAAGTGCGCGGTTAGCTCAGTGGTAGAGCATCACCTTGACACGGTGGGGGTCACAGGTTCGAACCCTGTATCGCGCACCATTTCTTTTTCGGCATCCCAATTACCGCTCAAACACGTTTTCGCGCGATCGCCAGCATGCACGAGGCGCAATGCCAACGCGTCAATCTGGCGAGTGCTTGATAGCACGCCACCTTGAGCCGCTTCGCGGCCGAGCGGTCGGGGTAGAAATCATCCACCGCCAGGCGTTCCACTTCGAAGTGTTCGCGCTCCAGCAACCCCGCCAGCGTTCGCGGCTGGAAGTGGCTCAGATGAATCTCGCTGCCCGGCCGCAAAGGCCCGAACGGTGACGGCCTGCCATTCCCGAAAAGCTTGTGCCGCAGGATGGGATGCGTCTCGTTCGGCACCGCCACGAAGAACACTCCGCCGGGCTTGAGCAGCTTGTGCGCGTGGCGGATGGCCGCTCCGGGATTCGGCAGATGCTCCAGCACATGCCAGATAGTGATGGCATCGAAATGCGCCTCCGGCCACTCCAGGTCCGTGAATTGCCCCATGCGCACCGTCAACCCCTTGTCCTTCGCGAAACTCGCTCCGGTCTGGGATAGCTCCGTGCCCTCACAGGTGAAGCTTGCTGCCGTTGCCGCCGCGAGGAAGCCGCCATCGCCCACGCCTACATCCAGCAAACGGCCGCTGGGCACATACGATTGCACCAGCTTGATGCGGCGCTGCCAGAGGCTGGTGTAATGCGCATCCTGCTTGTGCCATTCCTCGTAAGTATCGCCCTGATCGTAGGACGCCGCGATCTCCGCTTGCGTGGGGCGGGGATTGCGGAACAGCAAATGACACTGATCGCAGCGGCAGACATCGGGAGCGTAACGCACCGGAATGGACCGCGCCCCACAGGCAGGACAGGCTTCGAGCGTTTCCGTGACGTTAAAAGACTTCATGGCGCTCGGAGATCACCCGGCATCGCTTACCGGAACCCGCCCGCACCCGGTGGCAATTTCCCGCCCATTTTGCCGATCATCTTCTGGAACTTGCCCATCTTCTTCAGCATCGTCTGCATCTGGTTGAACCGTTGTAACATGCTGTTCACCTCTGCTACCGAGACGCCGCTGCCTTTCGCGATGCGTTGGCGCCGCTTGGCATTGAGGATTTGCGGATGGCGCCTTTCCTTCAATGTCATGCCACAGATCATCCCTTCCATGCGGCGGAATTCCTTCTCGCTCTTCGAGAGGTCAGCGCCTTTGATCATCTCGCTGCCGCCCGGCAAGAGCCCCACCAGCGATTCCAGCGAACCCATCTTCTTCATCTGGCGGAGTTGATCCAGGAAGTCTTCGAGCGTGAACTCGCCCTTCCGCATCTTCTCCTCGAGCTTCTTCGCATCCGCCTCGTCGATGGCTTCCGCCGCCTTCTCCACGAGGGATACCACGTCACCCATGCCGAGGATGCGCGACGCCATACGTTCCGGATGGAACGGCTCGAAATCATCCAGCTTCTCGCCGATACCCGCGAACTTGATCGGCTTGCCCGTGACGGACTTGAGGCTCAGCGCCGCACCGCCACGCGCGTCACCGTCCAATTTCGTGAGGATCGCTCCCGTGATGTTCAGAGCCTTGTCGAAGTGCGTCGCCACATTCACCGCCTCCTGACCCGTCGCTGCGTCCAGCACCAGCAAGATCTCCTGCGGCTTCACCAGATCGCGCAACTTCACCAGCTCCTGCACCAACGGCTCATCGATCTGCAACCGACCGGCTGTATCGAGAATCAACGTATTGCGGCCATTCGCCTTCGCGAACTCCAGCGCGCCCTTCGCGATCTTCTGCACATCCGTCTCCCCCCGCATCAGGAACACCGGGATGTCCAGTTGTTTGCCGAGCGTCTCCAACTGATCCATCGCCGCCGGCCGATACACATCGCACGCCACCAGCAGCGGCAGCCGCGCCTGTTTCACTAGCAGCTTCGCCAGCTTGCCGCTCGACGTCGTTTTGCCGGACCCGTGCAGACCCACCATCATGATGCACGCCGGATTCCCGCTGATATTCAGCCCCGCGTTCGTATCGCCCAGGAGCGCCACCATCTCATCATGGATGAGCTTGATGACCTGCTGGCCCGGATGCACCGTCTGGATCACGTCCTGGCCCAGCGCCTTCTGCTTCACATTCTCGATGAAGTCCCGCGCCACCTTGAAGTTCACGTCCGCATCCAGCAGCGCCATGCGCACCTCGCGCAGAGATTCGGAGATATTGGACTCCGAGATCTTGCCCAAGCCGCGCAAGTTACGAAAAACGTTCTGCAGTTTACCGGTCAACGAATCGAACATGCGGGCAAAAATAGGGGAGGAACGACTGGTTGACAAGCGTCGGGGTGTTTGGCTTAATTCGCGTCCCTGCAAAACAGGGAACTGATTGGCACGGTAGAATACCCAAGTGGCCAACGGGGGCAGACTGTAAATCTGCTGGCTCACGCCTTCGATGGTTCGAATCCATCTTCTACCACCACTCTCCCCCTGCTTTTCGGGGGATTTTCTCTTTCAACCACTTTCCAGGAACACTCCTCCATCAGCCCTATTCGCCCTGTCGGTCACATAAGACCTATTCCCCCGGTCCCAGAATCGTTAAACCCGTTAAATCGTGAAACCGTGGATCGATTCACCCTTTAACGCCTTTAACCTATTTATCGTCCCCTGAAGCGCGCCTTCCCATCTGATCCGTTTTATGTTTCCTGCGCGATTGCCTCCTGTCCTGCGGTACTTTAGCAACCAGTCCACCCTCACCGGACCAAACCCTCGCCAGCCACTCCA
>JAJNBN010000234.1 GCA_021156225.1 Verrucomicrobiota bacterium
TAAGATAATAAACAACCATGAATCACAAATCGTACACCTAATTTATGCCAGCCGAACAAAACACCAATAGGGCGATGGTTTTGAATGGGCCCGATGCATTCAAGATGGCTCAAGCCATTTATAATGCTGTAACCGAAAAAACGGAACGCCTAACGCGTATGTACGGCAATAACTGTCGTATTGAGTTTAACGACTTAAAGCAATTACACGCCAAGCTGGAACAGATGTCCGCCCAATGGCAAGTTTTAAGCAGGAACTGTTCAATCGTTGTTCAGTATCTGGACGACAACAAGGAACAGTTCAGCTCTTTTGAACGTTTCTCAATTTATGATGCCAGTAAAACATCGGCTACAGAAAGTGTCGTTATCGAGTACAATTTATTGATTGCTATTCCCGGAGTAGAAAAGCCGCAACCGTATAAAATTTCGGTTCGGGCATTATCTCGCGTAGCCGCAATGGCCAAAATGGAAAATGAAATGGCTCCTCCGCCATTTTTTCGTCTATTTAGCAACTATACGTTGATAGTTGAGATTGATTACGTTGATTATTCAGTTGCTAGGAACATGTTGTCCACATTTGATTCTTGGGTTGACGAAGTGGAGTTAACCGAGAAGCCGATGGTTAGTGATTTTGTACAATCACGGTCGCATCATTTACCGTCTTTTTTCCGACTAATCATCATTATCTTTACAGCCATAGGCTTCTACTATTCTGTCCCAGCCGTTTTGACGCTTAAAAGCACTTTCATCGAGGTTACCCAATATATCGTATTAGCATTCTCTGGGATATTTTTCTTTTCTCACTTGGCTGTCATGTTGGGAAGTTGGATTGAAACCAGCGTGGATAACATATTTACACTGAGCTATATTCATCTTAACAAAGGTGATGAGCGACTTGTTAAGGGTTTCGAAAAGAAGAATCGTTACAATTGTGTCAAGATTTTAGCGGGTTTTGCCATGCTGCTGATCGAAGCGGTAACTGTGAGTTACTTCAGTGAGCGACTCATTAAACTTTTGATGTAACCATGCTTCGCCCTATCATCAAAGCATAAATCTTTTCTTCCACCTCAAGACGCGAACACACTCCTTGTGCCCACGTTGAAACCCATGCCTAGGAATCTTGGGTTCGTTGACGCGAACGGTTTTGGACCGCGACTGTGTCCGATAGGACCAGTCGCAGCGGGTCCGGTAAGGAGGTGCGCGTGTGAATTTTCCTGCGGGTTCCATTTTCCACGTGCTGCGGCTGGTTCCGCTGAGGCGGAACACAACCGCGATCCAAGAGCAACAAATCGCGCCGGAATGTTGCCTATGCTTGGCTTGGGGAACTTGGGGTAAGGGTTTGGAATTTTGGCAGCCACGTAGCGGGGAGTTCGTAGCCATCCCGACCGTAGACGCAATGGTGATGGACCTGCTCATGCCAGAGATGGCGTCCGTTCACGTAGCCGTTTCCGGGCAAGGATTCTTCTATGCGTCGTGACTCATCCGTGCCGAAAATCCACATGTCGCAGCCGAGATCGATACTGTGTGATTCCCGCAGGAAGATAAGTTCCTCTCCCGCCGTAAAGATTTCGCCGAAATGGGTGAAAGCATGAAGCACCCGGACGCGGTCGCCTTTATTCAGCCCGCATGGTTTATCAGGTGGCAGTTGAGGAACAACGTCCATGGACAGAGTCTAAAGGGTGAAGGCGACCTATCAAGGCCGGTTTGCTTGATCGCGGGTGCCTGGGTTGGAACGCGTGCTTGGAATCTTGGGCCCGCTGACGCGAACGGTTTTGGACCGCGACTGTGTCCGATAGGTCCAGTCGCAGCGGGTCCGGTAAGGAGTGGCGCGGGTGAATTCTCCTGCGGGTTCTGTTTTCCACGTGCTGCGGCTGGTTCCGCTTGGGGCGGAACACAACCGCGGTCCAAGGAAGAGGAGTTTCAGGCGTCAGGTCGATGTGGGGATCTGGATGATGCAGGCTTCGACGGCGGCGCGCTGAGGACAGCGACGCCCTACCACACCGGTGTTTTCCTACCGGGTGGAGCGCGGGACTGTGTCCCGCAGGAAGGTTCGCAAAACACCCTACACTCTCGAACGACCAAGGATAGAGATGGATTCGCAGGGCGGGCATTTTAACATGCACTGTGACTTCGTGAGGTCCTGCGGGACACAGTCCCGCGCTCCTTTTCTTTCGTCGCTATGCGACGGTGGGTTTCAATCGCGGGTGCATGGGTTGAAACCCATGCCTAGGAATCTTGGGTTCGCTAACGCGAACGGTTTTGGACCGCGACTGTGTCCGATAGGACCAGTCGCAACGGGTCCGGTAAGGAGAGGCGCGGGTGAATTTTCCTGCGGGTTCCGTTTTCCACGTGCTGCGGCTGGTTCCGCTTGGGGCGGAACACCCCGACCTATGGGTACGGGGCGCGCAAGCCGCGGTCCAAGGAATGGGTTGCGTTTCAGGCGTCAGGCCGATGTGTGGACTTGGAGGATGCGGGCTTCGACGGCGGCCCGCTGCCCCGACCTAACGGCACGGGGTTCAGGATCCCGCAGTCGCGGGTGGCCCTACCACGCCAGTGTTTTCCTACCGGTTGGAGCGTGGGTGGCGCTTGACGGTTTAGTTTTGCTGGAGGACCGTCGGTTATTGCCTGAAAGGTGCTTCGGCCGGGATGGCGCTTTTCAGGTGTGTGCCTATGGAGTTCGCGAAATATTTGCTGAAGGTGCTGGGCGTAGTGGTGTTGACGGCCTGGCTGATCATGCTGGTGGGCGGAGTGTTGATCGGGGTGTGGCTGCCGGACATCGTCTTCGCGCCCCGCAAGACGTTGGCGAAAACGACGCTGGCGAACGGGCAGAGTTTTGAGGTGATCCAGTATTGGAATCGCAGCGACTTCTATTCGACGGAGTTGCATATCAAGACGCCGGACGGGTTTGACCAAGTGGTGACGCTGGATGGTGATGATGCGAAGAGCTGGAGCGTGCCGATGCAGGTGGATGCGCCCGGGCGGGCGGTGACGGTGACCTTGGGCGGAGGCAGGATCAAAACGGTGCTCTACTAAAGGGGTGAAATCACCGACGTGAGGACGGTGTTTGGGAGCGCAAAACGGTTGAAAATGGAAAAATCTTCGCTTGGAAATTATTGGGGGAAAATGGGTTGGGAGAAATGTCGCTGTGGGATAATCAATTTCGGTTGTTTTGGTGTGGAAAAGTGGGAAACTGGAATCGCTGACAACTCGTTGTCGGTAAAGGACGGGTGAACGGAAGTTGGCGCTCAATCGGAGCGATAGGCAGCTTCCGGAAAATCCCAAGTCATCAAGCATGATGGTGCATTGTGTACGCGTGCGCGGTTATGTCCTGCGTTGGCGGGGAGGTGACGGTCCTTATGGAACCATTATGGAGATGGCCGAAGTTCGGCTTCCTAATGGGGGAAAGCAGGTTTTAGTGCCTCCTCTCCCTGGCCCTCTCCTCCAGCTCTCGCTGGAAGAGAGGGGAATGGAAGTCGTGTGCTTCGGCGGGAGTGGGCCGTGGTTGTCGTGGGGCCTTGACGAAAAGAGTCAGGGCATCGTCGGTTGCACCGATGGCCGCAGCGATGCCCCACCAGATCTCTTAGGATATGTGAGTGTGTCGGGCGTATGAATCAGGGTCCGTAAGCCGGAGGGTGAAGGGGACGTCGGTCGAGAATGGGACCGGGGAATCTCTAGTAGCCACTGCGGAACCGGCCGGGTTTTGAACTTACGCTCAATCTGAAGTCCCAATCGTAGGGATGGAGGAAACGATATCTCACAGGGGTCGGATGGTTTCATTGCTCTTTGACATAGTTCCTAGAGACTGGCTGAAAAGCTGTCTTGAGGCCGTCTGCTGGTCTGGATTGGCCAGGGCGTTGTTGTGGCTCGGTCACGTATCTTTTATTTGATACGCGCCCTCGCCACGCCTAGCCCTGACCCATCCATCCTGCGCAGCCGACCTCAAGCCATCTTTCCAGACAGTCTCCCTTCGTTGTGATGACGGAGGTTTGGAAGTGGCTGGCGAGGGTTTGGTCCGGTGAGGGTGGACTGGTTGCTAGAGTACCGCAGGACAGGAGGCAATCGCGTAGGAAACATAAGACGGATCAGACGGGAAGGCTGCTTCAGGGAACGGTTAATAAAACTCAAACTTGGGGAGGGGGAATAGGTCTTATAGGACTGATAGGTCTTATGGGAAACATCGAGTATCGAGCGATGGGGAGGGTGTTTTTGCCCATCGCTTTCCCTCTAGCCTACTCCGGCACGGGATGTTACAACGTCCGCCCATGCATCGTCTGAAACGGAAACTGTTGCTGTGCGGGCTGCTGGCCATCGGGCTGGCGGCGGGCAATGGCTGTTCGGTGAAGAAGATGGCGATCAATAAATTGGGCGATGCGCTGGCGGGTGGCGGCACGACTTTTTCCAGCGATGAAGATCCGGAGCTGGTGAAGAGTGCGATCCCGTTCAGTCTCAAATTGATCGAGAGTCTGCTGGCGGAATCACCGAAGCATGAGGGGCTCTTGCTGGCGGCGGCGAGCGGGTTCACGCAATACGGTTACGCCTTCGTGCAGCAGGAGGCGGATGAGGTGGAGGAGGAGAATCTCACGCGGTCCCGGGAGTTGAAGGTGCGGGCGCAGAAGCTGTATCGACGGGCGCGGGACTACGGTGTGCGCGGGCTGGGGGTGCGGCATGCAGGCATCACGACCGCGTTGAGAGAAGACCCGAAGGCGGCGGTGCAGGTGCTGACGAAGAAGGATGTACCGTTGATGTATTGGACGGCGGCTTCGTGGGGTTCGCTGATCTCACAATCGAAAGATCAGCCGGACATCGTCTCGCAGCAGCCGATCGTCGAAGCGTTGCTGGATCGCGCGCTGGAACTGGATGAGACGTATGAGGCGGGTGCGCTGCATTCGGCGATGATCTCGTACGAGCTTTCCCGGCAAGGTGCGGAGGGCAAACCGGCGGATCGGGCGCGGAAACATTTCGCGCGAGCCGTTGAATTGTCCAAGGGCCAGCAGGCGGGGCCTTACCTGTCACTCGCGGAAGGCGTGAGTTTGCAGGAGCAGAACGCGAAGGAATTCAAGGAACTCCTGGAAAAAGCGCTCGCGGTGAATGTGGATGCCAGGCCGGAATGGCGTTTGGCGAATCTCGTGATGCAACGCCGCGCCCGGTGGTTGCTGGAACATATGGATGACTTGATCATCCCGGAATTGCCCCCAACTGATAAGAAGCCATGAAGTTGAACCGTCGCTCAATGTTGTGCTCGGCGCTTGCCGCCGTGGCTGTCACGTCGCTGAATCCCTCGGCCTTGCTCGCGCAGGACAAGAAAGTGAATGTGCGTCTGGCGACGTTGGTGCCGAAGGGCACGTCGTTCCACACGAGCTTGCAAGAGATGGGTGACCAGTGGCAGAAGGCCTCGGGCGGGAACGTCAAGGTGACGATCTTCACGGATGGCAAGCAGGGTGGCGAGGCGGAGATGGTGAGTCGTATGCGCGCGGGGCAGCTTAACGCGGCCTTGCTCTCGGCGCCGGGTCTCTCACAGATCGAGGAATCCATCCGCGGCCTGCAACTGATGCCGATGATGTTCGCCTCGCTGGAGGAGTTCGACTACGTGCGCGACCAGATGCGGGCGGGGCTGGAAAAGAAGTTCCTGAACAAGGGTTTCGTGGTGCTCTACTGGGGCGATGCGGGCTGGGTGCATTTCTTCTCGAAGTATCCGGCGCAAAAGCCGGATGATTACAAGAAGGGCAAGATGTTCGTGTGGAGCGGTGACACGGACAGCATCGGCGTGATGAAGGCGGTGGGCATCAATGCGGTGCCGCTGGAGCAGACGGACATCCTGCTGAGCCTGCAGACGGGCCTGATCGATTCGGTGCCGTCGGTGCCGTTCTTCGCGCTCGCGGGACAATTCGACAAGCCCGCGCCGCACATGCTCCAGGTGAACTGGGTGCCGCTGCTCGGCGCGACGGTGATCACGAAGAAAGCCTGGGATGACATCCCGGCGAATGTGCAGGTGCAGTTGAAGAAATCCGCTGAGGAAGCGGGTGTTAAAATTAAAAAGCGCAGCCGGGAGGAGGCGCTGGAGTCAATCGCCGCGATGGAGAAACGCGGGCTCAAGGTGACGAAGATGACGCCGGAATTGCAGGCGGAA
>JAJNBN010000235.1 GCA_021156225.1 Verrucomicrobiota bacterium
GGCGGTGTTGATCTTGCCCGCCAGCTCGATGAACCGGGTTTCCTGCCCGTATTCGCGCGCCTTCCAAGAAAGATAAAAAGGATCGATGGGGATGCAATGTCCACCCAAGCCGGGGCCGGGATAGAAAGGCATGTAGCCGAAGGGCTTGGTCTTCGCGGCTTGGATGACGTCCCAGATATCGATGCCCATGGCGGAGTAAACCACCTTGAGCTCATTCACCATGGCGATGTTCACGGAACGGAAAATATTTTCGGTCAGCTTCACGGCCTCGGCCACGCGACAGGAGGCGACGGGAACGAGTGTTTTGATGGCGCGACTGTAAACGGCCTTGGCGTTCTCCAAACAGGCGGGGGTGTAACCGCCGATGACTTTCGGGATGTCCACCACTTTGCTTTGCGGATTACCGGGATCTTCGCGTTCCGGCGAGAAGGCGAGATGAAAATCACTTCCGGCTTTCAGTCCTGAACCGGCTTCCAGCACTTCACGCAAGTCGGTATCCGTGGTGCCGGGATAGGTGGTCGACTCGAGGATGACCACCGTGCCTTTTTGCAGATAAGGAGCAATGGATCTGCCGGTGTTAAGGATATAGCTGATATCCGGCTCGTGATTCTTGCCGAGCGGAGTGGGCACGCAAATGATGACGGCCTCACATTCGGCGATGCGGGAAAAATCACCGGTAGCAACGAACCGGCCGGACTGGACGCTGGCACTGATGCGCCCAGTAGCGATGTGCATGATATAGCTCTGGCCGGCGTTGAGTCGGGTTACCTTGGCGGCATCGATGTCAAAGCCGAGGATATCAACGCCAGCCTCCGCGAAGGTCAGCCCCAAGGGCAACCCTACATAACCCAAACCAATGATGGCCGTACGTTTGTTCATCCAGATATCGGAGCTACTATCGGAACGGGCTGGCGGAGTGGAAAGACTTTTTTGGTGCCAGCAGGGTGACACCGCGGGGCCGGGAAAAGGCCTGGGCAGCGAACGCGGGCAAGCCGGTTCGTCATTGCGCGGGGGGGTTGATCCGTGTGATAAAGCCGAAGTCATTAGACGAACGGATACCCGCGTGCGATTTCCTGCCTGTGATCGCATTTGCAGAGGTTTCCTGACCTGAGGTTAATTTAAACTACATGGATTCTGAATTGGACGAAGAAGCGGTGAAGCAAACGTTGGTGGAGTTGACCGAGCGCTTGAAACAGGCGGAGGAGCTATGGGCGGGGGCCGACTTTGCCGCCGTGGTGTCGATCACGGGAACTGTTTTGGAAGTGTCCCAATCCCTGCCAGTGAACTATGGCCCGGTCATCGTGCTCCGGGCTGCCGCCCTCGTGTTGCGGGGAAATGCTTTGCGCGAGCAGGGGACCGGGGTCACGCGGAAAGCCGCCCTGGCGTGTCATGATGAAGCTTTGCGGCTGTGGGACCGGTTGCCGGCAGAGGAAATCCCACATTTTCGGAATCATCAGGCCAAGGCCTGGATGAACCGGGGCATCACGCTCCTGAATGAAGGGAGCGCGGACTACCTGACAGAGGCGGTCCGCTGTTTTGACCAGTCCATCCAATTGCGCCAACAGCTTATCAAGGATGATCCGGAACCGTTGATCCGCTACGGGCTGGCTGCGGGATGGATGAATCGGGCCGATGCCTTAACCAAGCTGGAAGGAGAGAGTAATCTGAACGAGGCGCTAAGGTCTTATGATGAAGCGTTGGGCGTGATGGACACTTTGGCGATCGATACGAATCCATTGTTTCGCCAACGGATAGCGATCGCCTGGCTGAACCGGGGCCTCACCTGGGAGATGACGGGAACGAATGGTGGCTTGGCGCAAGCGCTGGAGTCTTTTGATAAAAGCATCGCCGTGCTGGAAAACGCTCCGCAGGTTCCCCAGCAACAGCAGGTGCTGGCGGCGGCGTGGATGAACCGGGGCAATGTCCTGCTGAGGCATCAACCGGCTGATCCTGTGGCAGCGCGGGAAAACGCGCAGCGGGCCATGCAAGCCGTGGCCGAATCGGAGCGAAATAATATTGCCGATGCCGAGATCGGTTTGAAGGCGCGGCATGTGGCCTGCCGTGCCATCGCCCGCCTGACGGAACAGATGAAAGATCGGGGTGCCCGGGACGATGTTTTCGCCGAAGCTACCGATCTGGTGGATGACGGGATGGAGATTGTCCGGCACTGGCATGCCCGGGGTGTGAGAGGCTTCGGACCCATCGCCAATGACCTGTTCCGCTTCGGGGCGAAGCTTTATCAGGTGTATCAGCCTCATTTCGTCGATGAATTTGTGGAGGAAAACCAAGGATTGGGTTTGTCCCTGCAATCTTGAGATGATGGAAAAGATTGGAACCGGGGTTAGTTTACGGCTTAATGATGCGCATTCCTATGAGAACGACCTTGCTGCCTGCTTTCGCCTGTGCCTTGACGGCTACTGCTCTTCTTGCCGCTGAACCGCCGTTGCCGAAGTTCCGCGCGGTGGATGTGGATACGAAGGTTAACATCGGCTACGGCATCGCCATTGCTGATGTGGATGGGGATAAGAAGCCGGACATCTTGCTGGCGGACCAAAATACCATCCAGTGGTATCGCAACCCGACATGGGAGAAATTCGTCATCGCGGAAAAGCTCACGGAGAAAGATCACGTGTGCATCGCGGCAGCGGATATCGATGGCGATGGGAAAGCGGAGATCGCGGTGGGGGCGGGTTGGAATCCCGGGGATACGGTGAACAGCGGGGCGGTGTTTTACCTGATTCCGCCGGCGGACCGGACGCAGAAGTGGGAGGCGGTGCCCTTGCATCACGAGCCGACGGTGCATCGTATGCATTGGGTGAAGAATGCGGCGGGTAAGTTTGAACTCATCGTGAAGCCTTTGCATGGTCGCGGGAACAAGGGTAATGAGGGTGAGGGGGGCAAGGTGCTGGCCTATACAATGCCCGCGAATCCCAAGGATAAATGGGAAACGAAAGTGGTGAGCGACAAGCTGCATGCGAGCCATAATTTCCAAGGTGTGAATTGGGACAAGGATGCGGAACCGGAGATCATCTTGGGCAGCAAGGAAGGCGTCTTTCAGTTCGATCGTAGTGGAGCGGAATGGAAGCGCACGCAATTGACCGATCAGTCAACAGGTGAAATCCGCGATGGCAATTTGCCCGGCGGCAAACGTTTCATTGCGACGATTGAGCCGATGCACGGAACCACGGTGGCGGCTTATCAAGCGGGTGGGGAAGGCTTGTGGGCACGTACGCAGATCGATGACACTCTGAAGGATGGGCATGGGCTGGCTATCGGTGATGTGCTGGGCATCGGCAGTGATCAGATCGTGGCGGGGTGGCGCGGGATGACGCCGAAAGGCGCGCCGGGTGTTCGCCTCTTCACGCCGCTGGACAAGGAAGGCAAACAATGGCGGATGACGCCGATCTCTGGCGATGAGGTGGCGATTGAGGATTTGAAACTGGCCGATCTGAATGGTGATGGGAAGCTGGACCTCATTCTCGCCGGGAGGCAGACCAAGAATCTCAGGGTATTATTCAACGAACGATAAGGCCAAATGGCGTAAAATTTGGCCTAATATTGTCATTTCGACGGTGGACGTTTGACCGCAGGGCGAGATGTGTTCAACATCTCGCCTTGTTGCTTTTTGCACGAATATGGCGAACGCGAAGTTAAACGAGTTTAAGAAGACGAAGTGGTTCCGGCGGCTGGTGTGGTCGGCGGTGGTGCTGTTGGTCTATATCATCGTGGGGTTTCTGGTCCTGCCAGCGGTCATCAAATCACAACTGATCAAGCGGCTGCCCGAGGTCACCAAACGGCAGGTGGCGATTCAGGACGTGAAGCTGAATCCCTTCGCGCTGTCTTATACCATGCGCGGTTTTTCGCTGATGGAGACGAATGGGGAGACGTTCGCGTCGGTGGGCGAGCTGTATGTGAATTTTGAACTGGGTGCTTCCATTTTCAATGGTGCGTGGACGTTGGGTGAAGTGTCCGTGAAGGAACCTTTCGGTCAAGTGACGCGCAAGGCAGATGGTACGTTCAACTTTGAGAATCTTATCCCGGCTGCAGATACGAACGTCGTGAAGGAAGTGAAGCCGTTGCCTGCGGTGATGGTGGAGTTGTTGAGCATCGAGGGCGGCACGGTAGCGTTCACAGATGAGACGCGTCCGGGGCCATTCAAGACAAAGATCGCGCCGATCAAGTTTGATCTTACGCAATTGACGACGCGGCCAGACAAGAACAGCCCCTACGCCTTCACCGCGAGCGATGATGCGGGGATGAAGCTCTCGTGGTCAGGGCGCGTGGCGGTGCAGCCGCCTTCGTCTTCGGGCAAGTTAAAGATCGAACGTGTCTATCTGCCGAAGTATGCGGGGTATGTGACGGAGTTTTTTGCAGGTGAAATCGCGCAGGGGACGGTGAATGTAGAAGGAGAGTATGGTTTCTCCCTCGCCGGGAAGACGCCATCGGTCACGTTGACGAACGGGCTGGTGCAGGTGCGCGATCTTAAAGTGACGGCAAAGGGTGAGACTCTGGTGGTGCTGCCGATGGTGGATGTGCGGTCGATCACAGCTTCGCTAGAGGAGCGGTTTATCAGGGTGGCCGAACTGGTGACGAGCGGATTGAAAGCGAATGTGGCGCGGGAGAAGGATGGAAGCATCGATCTGTTGAATCTCATCGTGCCGCAGCCGGTGAAGACGAATGAAGTGATCGCGGTGACAACCGTGAGCAGCAATGCGGTAGTGCCGTGGCAGGTCGCTTTGGGTTCGCTGCAAGTGACGAATTACAGTGTGAGCGTGGAAGATCGCACGCTGGTAAAGCCGGCAAAGCTCAAGGTGGATCAGGCGGCAGTGCGAGTAGATGGATTTCAACTGACGACAAACGCGACCTTGGCGACGAAGATTTTCGCCCGCTTGAACGAAGCAGGGACGGTGGAAGTGTCCGGGCCTGTGCGTGTGTTTCCACCGGATGGGGAGCTGACCATCGCGCTAAATGAAATGGATTTGCGGCCGTTGCAGCCCTTTACGGCTCCGTTTGTGAATGTGGCGATCCGCAGCGGGTTGCTCTCGACGAGCGGCAAGGCGACGTTTGCGTTGCCGCCGGGTGGCGCGCCGAAATTACAGTTCAGCGGTGACGTGAAGCTGGACAAGTTTGATACGGCGGATGGGACGGAGTTCCAGGATTTCGTGAAGTGGGAGGCGCTGGCCATCAGCGGCATTCAACTCCAATCCGAACCACAGGATTTGCAGGTGCAGGAGGTGCGGTTGAAGGGATTGCAGACGAGCCTGATCATCGGCACGAACAAGCAATCGAACATCGAAACCATTTTGATGACAAAGGCGAAGGTCACAAATGAGGTGGGGACGATGACGAATCAGACGGCGGTGGCGAGTGCGCCCGTCAGCACGAACGTAGTGCCGGTGAAGCTGGCGAAGCTGGTGTTGGAGGATGGTTCGCTGAAGTTTGTGGATAACTCCATCCAGCCGCATGCGGTGATCGCGGTGCAGAAATTTGATGTGAGTGTGGATGGGCTTTCCACCATTGGTGAGCAACCGGCGACGGTGTCGATCAGCGGGCGCGTGGATGAGCTCGCGCCGTTCTCCGTGACGGGAAGGGTGCGACCAGTGCTGACGAATCTGCTGGTCGATCTGGTCATCAGTAATCGCAACACGGACATGACGGCGTTCACGCCGTATATGGAGAAGTTCGGCGGGTATCCCATCACGAAGGGCAAGGTGAACGTAGGCTTGAAGTATGAGATCACCGGAATGGCGCTGAAGTCGGAGCACAGCGTGGTGGTGGATCAGTTCACATTGGGAGCGAAGAATAGCAGCCCGGACGCGATCAATCTGCCGCTGAAGCTGGGCGTGGCGTTGCTCAAGGACCGGCATGGGAAGATCGAGCTCGATCTGCCGGTGAACGGGCGATTGGATGATCCGCAGTTTCGCGTGTTGCCAGTGGTAATGAAGGTGCTGGTGAACCTGGTGACGAAGGCGGTGGCTTCACCGTTCGCCTTGCTGGGCAAGTTGGTGGGTGGCGGGGAAGAGATGAGCTTTGTGGCATTTGAGCCGGGCAATGGTGAGATCCCGACGGGTGAGCAGGACAAGATGCAGAAGCTGGCGAAGGCTTTGTATGAGCGAC
>JAJNBN010000236.1 GCA_021156225.1 Verrucomicrobiota bacterium
GCCCATCGCATAGAGTGCCCCTAGCTGATACTGCGCACCCGAATGCCCCAGTTCCGCCGCGAGCCGATAATATTTCACGGACTCTGCCGGATCTTTCTCCACGCCCTCTCCATTGCCATAAAGTACCGCCAGATTGTAGTAAGCGACCACCACACCTTTCTCCCCAGCGCGTTGATACCAGCTCACCGCCTCCGCGATATCTTTTCGTACACCCTCGCCATTCGCCAGCAGCACGGCGTAGTTAAACTGCGCAGCTTCTAATCCCTGCTCCGCCGCCCGGCGCCACCATTCGCCTGCGAGTCGCAGACTCTTCGAGACGCCTTTCCCGGAATAATAAGCCAGGGCCAGCGAATCCTGCGCGGGTGCATAGTTCTGCAGGGCCGCTTTTTCCAGCCAGCGAGCTCCTTCCGTGGCATCGGCCGTCACCCCGTCACCGTTCTGATAAGCGAGGCCCAAGGCGTATTGCGCCGAAGCCAGATTCTGGTTCGCCGCCTCGCGATACCATTTGGCCGATTCGGCCAGGTCACGCTTCACGCCTTGCCCGGTGGAATAGAGGTAAGCGAGGTAATTTTGTGCGGTAGCATTGCCCTGCTTGGCGGCGAGCAGATACCACTTGGAGGCCTCGGCCAGATCCTTGGTCACCCCATCACCATTGGCGTAGATGTAGCCGAGATAATTCTGCGATTGCAGATCGCCCTTCAGGGCTTCTGCTTTCCATCCGGTTAATTGTTCCGGCGTCGCTGCCAGCGCCGACCCGGCGATCAGCGTGAACGAAAAGGCGGCCACCGTCCGGAGAACCTTGGCTTGGCGAAACATCACGGGCAAACGCATGACAGATATTTCGCGCAGGTCCGGTCACGGGGCAAGGTGAATTGAAACAAATGCATGCCTGTTTCTCCCGCCATTGACCCGCCTTCGACAGCCTGCGTAAACTCACCCCATGATCCATCGCCTATTCACCATGCTCGCCATCTGCGTGCTGGCTCTTGTGACGACGAATATTGCCTCAGCCCAGTCGCCTGATGTCAAAGGCAAGAAGCCCTTGCGCGCCCTGCTCATCACGGGCGGTTGCTGCCATAACTACGCCTTCCAAAGCGCCCAACTCACGAATGCCGTGAGCAAAATGGTGAAAACCGAGTGGACCGTGGTGATGGAAGGCGGCACCGGCACCGAGGCGATGATCCCCCTGTATGACAATCCCAACTGGGCCAAGGGCTACGATGTGGTGATCCATAACGAATGCTTCGCCAACACCAAGCTCCCGGAATACATCCAGAAGATCACCAAGGCGCATCACAAAGGCGTTCCCGCCGTGGTCATCCACTGCGCCATGCACACCTATCGTTCCGCGGAGATCGATGACTGGCGCGAGTTCCTCGGCGTCACCAGCCGCCGTCACGATCACCAGAGCAACTATCCGGTGAAACTGGTGGAACCGAAACATCCTATCCTCAAAGGCACACCGGATAACTGGGTGACCGCGAAGGACGAACTCTACATCATCGAGAAGCTCTGGCCGAACGCCAAGGCGCTCGCGACTTCCAAGAGCGAGAAGGATGGCAAGGATCACCCGGTCATCTGGACCAACCAATATGGCAAAGCCCGCGTCTTCGGCACCACCTACGGCCACTCCGACGACACATTTAAGGATGAGGTATTCCTGAATCTCGTCTCTCGCGGCATCCTGTGGTCAGCGAAGCGGTTAAAGGAGTAGGTCATTCCTCCAGGATCATCCGGTTACGCGAATAATCGAAGATCACTTTGAACTTCAATAACGCAGGCATGCCCAAGTGGCCCGCCTGCGTTTCGTCTGTCGGTGAGCCTTCCAAGAAAAAGCTGGTGCGCGGTTTGTCGAGGGTGAGCTTGCCCAGTTTGACCTGCGGCACATTGCCGTAACGGACCTTGGTCCCGCCACCGACTCCGCTGCGCGTGCCACCCTTGGTGTCTTCTTCGGTGCCGAGCAACTCATGCGCTTTTACGAAGTGGCTCCCCAAACACATGGGCCCGTCGCAACCGGTATCGATTTCCAGCCGCACAGGAATCAAGTTTCCTTTGACATCCGTAATCTCTGCTTCGATCACCGGGGTGTCCTTGGGAAAGGCCAGTTTGAGGATCTCGCCCTTGCCGGAATAGTCAAAGGACTTGGGCTCATGCAGGCGCATCACTTTGGCCGGGGCATCAATCTCCACGACGTAACGACGGAAGAAGCCGGAGCCGAGGATGCCTTCCTGTCCGCGTTTGCGCCTGCCTTCGGAAGGCAGAGACGCGATGCGACGTGGAGTATAGATAGCATCACCCATCTTCAGCTTCGCGCCATCGTAGGTGCCCGCTTCCTCACGTCCGGCAATACCGATGATATCGATGCTGCCCACGCGTTTCAGCGCGAGCGATTCTACGAGTGCGGGATGGATCATGTTGATGCCATACCCGCTATCCAGCAGGAAGATGTGCCGGTTGGTGTCATCATTGATCGTCAGCGGCACCATAATCCGTCCACGCACGACCTCGATGGGCACCGTCCAAGTAGTGTTCGTCACGTCTGCTGCGAAGCTATGCGGGGGAGTCAGCATCAACAGAGTCAGCGGCAGGAGCAGCAAGCTGGAGATGCGCTTTAACACAGGCGTAAGGTTCCGTGTTTTAGCCCGGGTGGCAAATGGAAAGCGAACGGCGAAATCCCCGTCTTGCATCGCACTTCGATTCGGCGCTCAATGGAATGAGACGGTGAACGTCTGCTATCTGCTATGAAGACGCTGCGAGTTCTATTTCTGTTCCTGTTGGGCGGGGCCTTGCTTCCCGCCGCTGAACTTCCGGGTGACAAGGCGCTGGCTGAGTATTTCCGCAAAGAAACAGCCCGGATAAGCGCTCAGAATTTTGCCAATATCAAGACGTTGGAGGACTGGCAACGCGAACGCGTCATCGCTAAGCAGCAGTTGCAGGAGATGCTCGGCCTTTCGCCCATGCCTGAGAAGACCGATCTGAAGGTGAACATCACCGGGCGCGTGGAGCACGATCAGTTCTTCGTGGAGAACCTGCATTACCAGTCCATGCCTGGACTTTATGTGACCGCGAATCTCTATGTGCCCAAGAATCTCACGAAGAAGGTGCCCGCCATCCTGTATGTCTGTGGGCATGGACAGGTGAAGACGAACGGCGTGAGCTTTGGCAACAAGACCGCGTATCAACATCACGGCGAGTGGTTCGCGCGGAACGGTTATGTGTGCCTGACCATCGACACCATCCAGCTTGGCGAGCTGGAGGGCATCCATCACGGCACCTATCGTGAAGGGATGTGGTGGTGGAACTCGCGCGGTTATACGCCTGCAGGCGTGGAAGCGTGGAACTCCATTCGCGGGCTGGATTACCTGCAATCACGCGCCGAGGTGGATGGGGAGAAACTTGGCGTCACCGGACGATCTGGCGGTGGCGGCTACTCGTGGTGGACGGCGGCATTGGATGATCGCATCAAGGCTGCCGTACCCGTGGCGGGCATCACTGATTTGCAAAACCACGTGGTGGATGGCTGCATCGAGGGACATTGCGATTGCATGTTCATGATGAATACGTATCGCTGGGATTATGCCAAGGTGGCGGCGCTCATCGCCCCACGCCCACTGTTGATCGCGAATACGGACAAGGACCGCATCTTTCCGCTCGATGGCGTCGTTCGTCTCCACAAGGACGTGGCGAACATCTACAAGCTCTATGGCGCGACTAACAACCTCGGCCTGCTCATCACGGCAGGCCCGCATAAGGACACGCAAGAGCTGCAGGTGCCCGCCTTCCGCTGGTTCAATCAATTCCTGAAAGGCGAAGAACCCCTCATCAGCATGCCCGCCGAGAAACTCTTGAAGCCGCAAGAACTGAAAGTGTTCTCTTCACTCCCCACGGATGAGCGGACGACGAAGATACACGAAACCTTTGTGGCGGCGGCAAAACCCGTGGTGCCTGAGAACAAGGCACAGTGGGAAAAACAACGCGCAGGCTGGCTGGATGTCTTGAAAGAAAAATCTTTCCGCGGCTGGCCGGAAGACAAGATGGTGCCCAATGCGCTGAACGTCCGGGGAACTTCCGAATTTGAAGCGGCTAATGTGACCATGTGGAATTTCACCAGCCAAGAGGGCGTGGAGCTGCCGCTCTATTGTGTTGCCAAGGGAACTTATCAAGGTGCGCAAAAAGTGCGGCTGCACGTGGTGGATGAGAAAGGCTGGACGAATCTGTTGTCAGGTCTGCTCGCTTATCAAGCAGGCAAGATGGGTGAGGAACTGAGAATTACCCCAAGTATCAAGCCAGACATGCTGGCGTGGCTGAGGGTGGTCGCTGACATGGAGAAGGAAAATGCCGCTCTGGTCTTTCTGCCGCCGCGTGGCATCGGCCTGACGGCGTGGGATCCGGACCCGCGCAAGCAAACCATGAACCGCCGTCGCTTCATGCTGCTGGGACAGACGCTGGAAGGCATGCGCGTGTGGGATATCAAACGTGCCTTGGAGGTGCTGAAAGCGGAGTTCCCCGATCGGCCGATCCAACTCGTGGGTGAGCGCAATCAAGGCATCAATGCGCTGTATGCCTCGCTCTTTGTCGGGGGCGTGACTTCGGTGGAGCTGATCGAGCCGCCGGCTTCGCACATGACCGGGCCGGATTACCTGAACGTGCTGCGGTATCTGGATATTCCCCAGGCCCTGACCATGGTCGCCGAGAAATCAAAGGTGATGGTGACAGATGCCAAGGCCGAAGATTTCCAATGGGCCAATGAGGCTGCCGGGAAGTTGGGTTGGCCGCAGGGGAAGATCCATTTCATTGATGCCAAAGCGGCGGCGAGGGAGAAGGCGAGGAGCTTGCTGAAGTAACGGGCTTTCTTTTTCTGTAACAACCGCCACCGGATGCTTAATATGAGGGCACAAGCATCACGTGTCCGATACCAGTCCATCCACCAAGGCGCCGTCGCTGTTCGTCACCACCCGCTGGTCGGTGGTGCTGGCGGCGCAGGACAAGGCATCCCCGGATTCCGCTGCGGCCTGGGAGACCCTTTGCCGCACTTATTGGTATCCGCTTTACGCGTATGTACGGCATCAGGGGCACAGTCCGCATGATGCCCAAGACCTGACGCAGGAATTCATCGCGCGGTTTCTCGCCAAGGATTATCTCAAGGCGGCGGACCGGGACAAGGGGCGCTTCCGCACCTTCCTGCGCGTGGCACTCAAGCGGTTTCTGCTGAACGAGTGGGATCGGGTCCGGGCGCTGAAGCGTGGTGGCGGACAGAGCATTGTCTCTTTCGACACAGAATTGGCCGAGGCCAAGTATAAAACGGAACCAGTAGGCCAGCCGCCCGACCAAGTCTATGAACGGGAATGGGCGATGACACTCTTGCAAAAGACCATGGCGGACTTGCGTGCCGAGTATGGCAAGGCGGGCAAGACCAGTGAGTATGAACGCCTGAAGACCTGCCTGACGGCTGAGCGCGGGACGATAGCTTACGCTCAGATCGCCTGCGATTTAGGTATGAGCGAAGGGGCGGTGAGAGTGGCGGTGCATCGCGTGCGGAAGCGGTTCCGGGAACTATTTCGGGCGGCCGTGGCGGATACGGTTTCGGAAGCGAGCGAGGTGGATCATGAGGTGCGCCATGTAGTGGGCCTCCTGAGCCAAGGATAAGGCGATGCGAATCTTTGTAACAAACCAGACGGCCCGCTTAATCACAGGGTAATGAGCGATACTGGTCATCTGAAATGTCCGCGTTGTGGCAAGGACCTTACCGCCGCCGCACCGGAGGGACTGTGCCCGAGCTGCCTGGGGGCGTTGAACTTTGCCGCGGACACCGCTTTCACCGGAGCGGACGCCAAGGAAACCTTGCCACCCCTCACCTCGGCCGAACTGGCTCCGCATTTTCCTCAACTGGAGATTTTGGAGTGCTTGGGGCGTGGCGGGATGGGTGTGGTTTACAAGGCGCGGCAGAAATCGTTGAACCGTTTGGTGGCGCTAAAACTGCTCGCGCCGGAGCGGGTGCAGGATGTGAAGTTTGCCGAGCGGTTCGCGCGGGAAGCACATGCGCTGGCGGCGTTGAACCATCCGAACATCGTGACGGTGCATGATTTCGGTCAGGCTGGTGGTTTTTATTTTCTGGGCATCGTGCATCGTGATATCAAGCCGGAGAACCTGCTGCTGGCCAAGGACGGGCGGGTGAAGATCGCAGATTTTGGTATCGCAAAAATCTTGGGGAACTCCGTCAATGTTGAGGGAAGTGACGGGGCAGAAAAGCAGGTGCCGGTTGATGGTGCCACCCAGCAGACGACGATGGGGACGCCCCAGTACATGGCACCGGAGCAGCGCGAGCAGCCGCAGGCGGCGGATCATCGTGCGGACATCTATTCGCTCGGCGTGGTGCTATATGAGTTGCTGACGGGAGAATTACCGGCGGACAAATTGCAACCGCCCTCACGCGTGCGCGGAATAAAAATTGATGTGCGGCTGGATGAGATCGTGTTGCGAGCTTTGGAGAAGACGCCGGAATTGCGCTACCAGACGGCGGGCGAGTTCAAGACGCAGGTGGAGACGGTGGCGAATCAGCCAGAAGCGAAGTCATCTACATCATCCGACGTGCGGTTGCCGCGCTCGGGGCGGTGCTATGTAACGACGCGGGAGAAGCTGAGCACGTTTGAGGGACAGATATTTCTCTATCGCAACAAGGCGGAGATGATCTTGGATGAAAAACAGCTCATCTTCACCGAAGCGAGAAAATCAACAGTCATTCCGCTGACGGCCATCCAGAATCTCGGCCTGGGCGAATTTCCGGCGGCGGTGAATCCGGCGGGCCTGAAATACATTCACGTCACTTACCTGGAGCAGGGTGTGGCGAAGAGC
The DNA here is from genome assembly GCA_021156225.1 of Verrucomicrobiota bacterium. Classification (GTDB taxonomy): domain Bacteria; phylum Verrucomicrobiota; class Verrucomicrobiia; order Limisphaerales; family JAEYXS01; genus JAEYXS01. Next base: position 6,853 of record JAJNBN010000236.1, read on the forward strand.
CTGATCTTCGCGCCTTGCGAAAGCCTCATCGGCGCACCAGCCACCTTTAACCAGCATGTCACTGAATGGTTTGAGAGGATCCGCACGGCAGCGACGTCGGCCAGCAATCGCGCTCCGGGGAATGCTGCTGAGCCGCCGGTGGTATCCAGCCCGTTCGCCGGGGCGGCCAAGTTTGGGATGATATTGCTGCCGGTATTTCTGGGCATGATGGCCTTTGCCATGATGCCGACACGACCGGGCAATGCGGCGCTTCCCGCCGGATGGGTTCTTTTGCTGCCGATGGTGGTGATCGGGTTGGGGTTATTGGTGCCGGTTGTTTTACGTCGGTTCCTGGGTGGAGGAAGCATCGCTAAAAATGAGCCTGTGGGATTTCAGGTTGGAACCGTGGTTTTTTATACCGGAGTTATCTTGGGCATCGTGTTCATCGACATGTTGTCGTTCCGTTTCAGCCGGGATTCGGCCTATCTTTTAGTGGTCGGTACAATGGTGGTTATTTCGTCATTCACGGGCGTGACCATGGGACGGGCATGGCGTTGGGTGTGGGCCAGTCAGGATTGGAAAAGTGTGGAGATTTACAAGGGGCGTTTCAAGGCGCTGTCTGTGGTGGCTTGGATACTGGCGGTGCCGGTGGTGGGGTTTGCGATCTTCTTTTTCCTGGCGATGCTTTCGGAACGGGGCGGGTGGAATCCGTCGACTTCAGAGGCGGTGCTGGTGCCGTTGACGTGGCTCGGAGCGATCTTGCTGCCTTGGGCCGGAATCGGATTGTGGCGGGTGGCGCGGGATGGCGAAAACACGCGCACTGACCCATCTCCGGCCGCAGATCGTTCGGTTTCAATCTTGCCTGGGGTTTTGTTGCTTTCCGCCGCCGTTGCGGTGCCGTTGATCGGCTTGAATGTGCACGGTCAATTGGTGCGGGCCCAAACCGGGAGATACGTCGCGCAAGTGAGGGAACTCCAGTCCAAGTTGACGAACGTGAGCCAGCGTCTGGGGGAGGCGGATGCCGTGGCTGGTCGCGCAGCCTCTCGTGCGGGCAATTCGGCGGAGCGCGAAGAGACACGGGCGCAGGCACGGGAGGAACAGCAAAAGTATGAACGGCGCGCGACCGCTCTCCGGCAGGAGCTGGGGCAAGTGAATGCGGATCTGGCCGGTATCCAAGCGCGACCGGTGGAGGGAAAATCTTGGGTTACGATCATCATCCTGCTGGCCAGTGTTTCGCTGGGCATGGCGGGTTTGTTGATGATGGCCCGGACAGGCAGCGTTTCGGGGGGCCATTCTTATGCGATCGGCTGGGTCTTCGCTATACCCATGGGCTTGCTGCTGCTTTTTCTGATGTGGATGTTTTGGCGGTCCAGCGTGAGCAATAGGGTAGAAGCTCAAGCCGCCCAGCGGCAAGCCGCGCAGGCGGAGACAAGCCGTCAGTTGCGGGCGATCCAAGAACCGGCCAAACCGGCGGCGAAAGGTTCGTTTGAGTTCCACCTGACGTGGAAGGATGTGGATACCAACGGGTTTGTGTTCCTGGATCTGGAGCGCAATGTGAAATTGCATCCACCCATGCCGGTGCAGTTCACGGAACTCGGTGGACTGGTGCAGACACCCTCAGTAGCCACATGGCTGCGGACCAATGGCATAGATTTGCTGGTGCAGTTTGTTCGCAAGACGGCGGCCAGGGATCCGTTTCCCGCGGTCTTTATACGGGGAGTGAATTTCCAAGGGGTTGCGGTGAAGGATGCTCCTACCGTTCAAAAGATCGAAAAGAAACCTGTCGGAGAGCATTGGCAGGATTTAACCCCGGATGAGGGCTATTCATACAGCAGTTGGCTAGGTGAAGCGTCCGGACCCTACAGCGCGTTGGTGCGCACGCAAGAGGGCACGGCTGCCTCATTGTTCGTCTCAAGTTCAAACGCTGACGGAGGACAGGCGTCGGTCTGGTACACACTTTGGTCCGTCGTCGGCGAAACCAAATCTGATACTGCGGAGATTCCAGTGCCTACGCCGCTGGTATCCCAAGAGACGGTGGAGACAGCGCGCAAAGATTTTGAAAGAGCCAAGCTGCTGTTGGAAGCGGGACGAATCACGGCGGGTGAAGCGGCGGATGCCGAGGTGCATCTCAAGTGGTCGGAAGCGATGTATAAAGGAGATGTGCGGGGAGCCTTGGAGGCCAAGCGGGATGGCGCGGCGAAGAAGTATGAAGGCATGAAACGGTTGGTCGAGGTCAAGCGGATGCCCAGTGGAGAGCTGTCCAAATTGGCACGTGAACTGGCAGAAGCAGAGGCGGCCCTAAAGCAATTTGAGCATAGCCGATGAATTCAAAACCGTGGGACCTTGTGTGGAGCAAGCCATAGCGGGCGTATAGGGGCGCTGGCTGTGGGAGAGAGCAGGAGGCGGCCTAGGGGCCGCCTCTTTTCTTTGGTTGAGCGCGTGGGTTTTGAGGAGTTGCGTCGTATTACGTGTGAAAGCGAGGGTGAACCTCCCCGCTTTAACCGAGATATGAAGAAACATCTGTTGATCCTGCTGTTGGCTTTGAGCGTGGTCACGACTGCGACGGCCCAAGTCGCGACGAATTCGACTCCTTCTCCGTGGCGATTAACGAAACGCGATCTGACGCTTCAACCGGGTGCCTTGACCAATGTCGTGGAGCAATTGGAAGCCTTATATAAACCGGCGGAAATCGACGAATACAATGGTCCTCAGAGTTATTTCGGGATGAACTTGATCTGGTCGCCCGGAACGGCGGAATTGCCAGTTCCAACAGCTTTGAGGCTTTCAAATGTCGAACCCATTGATGCGCTGTCCTTGGCGGCGGCGGCGGCTGGTTGCAAATTGGAAACGATCGAAAGCACCCAAGTATCCCGAAGAGGTTTTGTGATTGTCGGCTACAAAATCGTGCGGATGGAGACTGGGATGGGCCGGATGAGTACGGTTACGCCAGTTATGGCCGGTGTCCCGGGGATGCCGGGAGGTGCAATGGGGGGATCCACGAGCAATCTCAGGGAATTGCAGGATGAGTTGGTGCGCCAGCAGCAGAGATTAGGGGCGCAGCATCCCAACATTGTGGAATTAAAACGCGAACTGGAAACGGCGAAGAAGATTGTCATGGAGCGGCCGATGACGCGGGTGTATGCGATGGGTGGAATAATCATCGGCAACAAAGAGGAGCAGGCGGTGAAACTGACACGCATCATGGATTTCATCTCCCTGACATTAAACGGTGAAGAGATCGACATGAAGGGCGTAAAGGTCAACTACCATGACGGCACGAATGTGCTGGTGGTGAGAGCTCCGGAAGCGGCGCAGGAACTGGTGGGGCAATTGATTGAGGCATTGCGAGAAAATGCGAGGACTGATAGTTCTATTCCCAAACCCCGCCGATGATGAACTGACGTGGCCGCCAACCCAACAACTGCGCTCAAAGCGACGGTTTGCCGGTTCGCCATGGAACAAGCCAAACCAACTTCGCTCCCGGTGGTGCCTGCCAACGGGAGCTTCGCTTTTGCCGACACGCCATATCTCACGGCGCGGTTGAAGGCGGGGGACGAGGAGGCGTTCGCGTGGTTGCACCGCGAATGGAATGGGCGGTTGAACCGGTATTGTTTCGCGCTGGCGGCAGGAGATGAGGCTTTCGCAGGTGAGATCGCCCAAGCGGTGTGGTTGCGTTTGGTGCGGCATATCCGGCCATTAACAGATGAGCAGGCCTTGTGGAATTGGCTGGCGTGTGCGGCGCGGCATGCGGCTACGGATCAAAGGCGGACGGGTGGAAGATACCGTTTAGCCTTGGACCGGTTCTTGGACTGGTGGGGGCCACGAAATGAGATAGGCAAAGAGCCAGATGCCGAGGCGGCTTTGTTGCTGGCGCTGGAGGGAGCCTTGGAGAAGTTGAGCGCGGAGGAACGAGGGTTGATCGAAGGGAGATATTTTAACGCGGAATCGCTGATGGAGATCGGGAGCCGGTGCGGGCTGAGTGAGCGGGCGGTGGAAGGGCGGTTGGCACGATTGCGTCAGCGGTTAAGAGAGATGATCGCGGAAGAATTGAGGAACCCATGAAGGTGAAGAATGAACAACTGCGTCCGCTGCTGGACGAGGTGCTGCCGGACACGCAAGGCAAGGGTGGCCCGAACTGCTCCGAGGTGATCGGGATGGTACGCGCGGTGCGGGCCAAGCGCGGTCAGCGGCGGGTGATGGCGGCAGCAATGGTAGTGGTGTTGGGATTGATTACGTTTTCGTTGATGCAACAGGAGTGGGAGAAAAAACCGGCTAAGGTGGCAGCGGTATCATTGGTGAAGATTAAACCCGAGGTTGCGGCTCCGTCATTGCCGTCGGTGAAGCGGATCAATGATGAGGAATTGCTGGA
>JAJNBN010000237.1 GCA_021156225.1 Verrucomicrobiota bacterium
TGTTGCCGGTAATCCGGCTGTAAAAGCGGCATCTGGAGAGTCTTCTCGACCAGCTCAAGATCGAATTTTAGCAAAAATGTTCCGTGGAAGAGCAACGCATTCCGGGTTCTTCGCTGGGAATTGCCTGAAAACTTCCGTCCCTTCCAGACGAGATCCGTATGGCCATCGATGGTCACCATCCCGTTCAGCAGCAGGTCCACCGCCTCACAGTTTCGCGCCATGATATACTCGTTGGCTCCAGCGATGGTCCGGACTTCCGGCACCCATTCCACAGGCAAAACCAACGCATAGCTCACGCAGCCAGGACCTTGCAACACGGTGCCCCCGCCGGTGCAACGCCTCAGAATCGGCACGCCCAAGGCTTCACAAGCGCTCCGATCCGCCTCTTTGGACAGCCGGTTGGCATAGCCCAGCACGACAAAAGGCACCGCCGATTCCCAAATCCGCAGCACGGGACGCTGATTTGCCTCGCACCAGTTGAGCAAAGCCTCATCACAGGCTAGATTGCGCCCGGGCTCGGTATAACTGAGGTCGAGTAGCTGCATCAGTTTGCTTTAGGCCAAAAATAAGCCGTTCTTTCGGCTGAATAGGAAAACAGCCACCGATTTAGGTTGGCTGATAAGCCGCGCTGCCTTTACATGTTGCGGCTTCGGCGGTCACTCCGCCGGACCCATATTGGTCAACCTTGGACGACGGGACAAGCTGTGAGCACAAAGATTTTGGAATCAGCGCCGAAAAATGGCGCGGCAGACAAGTCTGGCAACACCGCCATTGCGCAAAAATGGCTGGTGGCGCTGGAGCATTTTGTTGACGCCACCTTGGCGCAACAGAACCCGGAACAGGCACACGCCTTTCTGGAACGTCTTCTCGAACGTCTCGAAGAAGCCGGCGTCTCCATGCCCCGTCCCGTCAGCACGCCCTACGTCAACACCATCCCGGTGGAAGACCAACCGGAGTATCCCGGCGACTGGCAGACCGAAGTCCGCATCAAGAGTCTCCTGCGCTGGAACGCCATGGCCATGGTGGTCAACGCGAACCGCAAGCACAACGGTCTCGGCGGTCACATCTCCACGTTCGCTTCCTCAGCGACCCTTTACGAGGTCGCCTACAATCATTTCTTCCGCGGTGGCGATGGTGAGCGCCCGGCGGACCAGATTTATTTCCAAGGTCATGCCACGCCCGGCAACTACGCCCGTGCGTATCTCGAAGGCCGTTTGTCCGAGCAGCACTTGCATAATTTCCGTCAGGAACTCGCCGAAGGCGGCGGGTTGTCCTCTTATCCGCATCCCTATTTGATGCCGGATTTCTGGCAGTTCCCGACCGTATCGATGGGTCTCGGTCCCATCATGTCCATCTATCAGGCGCGCTTTAACCGTTACCTGAAGGCGCGCGGTTTCGTGAACTGGAAGATCGAGCCCAAGGTCTGGGCCTTCGTCGGTGACGGTGAATCCGATGAACCGGAAACGCTCGGTGCGCTCACGCTCGCCTCCCGAGAGAACTTGGACAACCTCGTCTGGGTCGTGAATTGCAACCTCCAGCGCCTGGACGGTCCCGTGCGTGGTAACGGCAAGATCATCCAGGAACTCGAATCCGCCTTCCGCGGTGCCGGCTGGAATGTCATCAAGGTCATCTGGGGTTCAGACTGGGATGAACTCCTGGCCAAAGACAGCAAGGGTCTGCTGCGCAAGCGCATGGAAGAAGTCGTCGATGGCGAGTATCAGAAATACGTCGTCGAGCCCGGCAGCTACATCCGCAAGAATTTCTTCGGCAAAGAGCCTGAATTGCTCGCGATGGTCCATCACCTCACGGATGAGCAGCTCAGCAAGCTCATGCGCGGCGGTCACGACATGCGCAAAGTATTCGCTGCCTTCAAGGCTGCTACCGAGCATAAGGGCCGTCCGACGGTCGTGCTCGCGAAGACGGTCAAGGGCTACGGCCTCGGCGAAGCCGGCGAAGGCCGCAACGTCTCGCACGGCCAGAAGAAGCTGAACGAAAAAGAACTCCGCGTTTTCCGTAAGCGTTTCGGCATCCCCATCAGCGATGAAGAGATCGCGGAAACACCGTTCTACAAGCCCGCTCCTGACAGTCCTGAGATCAAGTATCTCCAGAAGCGCCGCAAGGAACTCGGTGGTTACATTCCCAAGCGCACGGTCAAGGCCGCGAACCTGAACACTCCGGACTTGGAACACTTCAAGGACTTCCTAAAAGGTTCCGGCGACAGCCAAGTTTCCACGACGATGGCGTTCGTGCGTTTGCTGACGCATCTGCTGCGCAACAAGGAGATCGGCCGCAATGTGGTGCCGATCATCCCTGACGAAGCCCGCACGTTCGGTATGGATGCCTTGTTCCGCGAGGTCGGCATCTACTCGCCGAAGGGCCAGCTTTACGAGCCAGTCGATAGCAAATCGCTCCTCTATTATAAGGAAGCGAAAGACGGCCAGATTCTCGAAGAAGGCATCACCGAGGCTGGGGCGATCTCGTCCTTCATCTCGGCGGGCACGGCGTATTCGACGCACGGGGTGAACATGATCCCGTTCTTCACGTATTACTCGATGTTCGGCTTCCAGCGCATTGGCGACCAGATCTGGCTCGCCGGTGACATCAAGGCCAAGGGCTTCCTGCTCGGCGCCACCGCTGGCCGCACGACGTTGAACGGCGAAGGTCTGCAGCACGAAGACGGTCACAGTCTCCTGCTGGCGAGCACGATCCCAACCCTGATGACGTATGACCCGGCGTTCGCTTACGAGCTCGCCGTCATCGTCCAGGACGGTATGCGCCGCATGTATCAGGAAGGCGAAGAGATCTTCTACTACCTGACGCTGTACAATGAGAACATCCCGATGCCTGCGATGCCGGAAGGCGTCGAAGAAGGCATTCTGAAGGGTCTCTACAAGTTCAACACGGGCGCGCCCGGTCTGAAGCACAAGGCGCAGATCCTCGGCAGCGGCACCATCATGCAGTCCGCGTTGAAGGCGCAGAAGATTCTCGCGGAGAAGTACAGTGTCTCCGTCGATGTCTGGAGCGCGACGAATTACAAGCTGATGCGCAACGAAGCCCTAAATTGCGAGCGCTGGAACATGCTGCATCCCACGGAAACGCCGAAGAAGGCTTGGTTCCAGGTGGAACTCGAGAAGGAAAAAGGTCCGTTCATCGCCGTGTCCGATTTCATGAAGATCGTGCCGGACCAGATCGCTCCATGGGTTCCGGGCGGTTTGACCACCTTGGGCACAGACGGTTTCGGTCGCAGCGATACGCGCGAACGCCTGCGCCGCTTCTTCGAAGTGGACGCCGAGCATACCGTGATCGCCACGCTGTATGCCTTGGCCAAACGTGGTGAAGTGGAACGTTCCGTGGTGGCCCAGGCCATCAAGGACATGGGCGTGGACCCTGAGAAGGTGTTCCCGTACCTGCTGTGAAGTGACCTTTGCGCGGCTTGGCCGCGCGTAGTGGCAGCCGTGGGTTCCGACCCACGGCTTCCGCGTTAAAAAGATTTTGCATCGCGCGAGCGATGTCGCACTGAAATAGAAAATTTATGGACGTCAAATTACCGAAGCTCGGTGAAGGTGCCGATTCCGGCGTGGTGGTCGGGATCCTGGTCAAAGAAGGTGACAAAGTCACCAAGGGCCAGACCCTGATTGAACTCGAAAACGAGAAGGCCGTCGCGCCCATCCCCTCCACGGCGGATGGCGTGATCACCAAGATCCACGTGAAGGAGGGCGCCAAGATCTCCATCGGCGCGCTCATCGTCTCGTTGGAAGGCGCCGCTGGTGCCGCTCCCGCTGCCGGTGAAGCCCCGGCTGCGAAAGCCGCCGCTGCTCCGAAGGCCAAGAAGAAGGCCGCGCCCGTCGTCGAAGAAACCGAAGAGGAGGATGACGACTCCGGCGAGGAAGCCGAAGAAGAGATCAATGACGCCGAAGTCGCCGCGCCACCTTCCGTGCGCAAAGTCGCCCGTGAGATCGGTCTGGACCTGCGCCGCGTGAAGGGCAGTGAAGCCGGTGGCCGCGTGGTCATGGCTGACGTCCGCGCTTACCTCCAGAAGCTCATCAAGCTCGCCGCCAAGGGCAAAGCCGCTCCGGCGGCCGCCGCTGGTGCGCCCGCCGCGCCTGCGAAGCCGGTGGCCGAGTCGATTGATTTCTCCCAATGGGGCGAGATCACCAAGAAGCCGATGTCCGGCCTCCGCAAGGTCATCAGCCGCCGCATGGTGGAAAGCGTCACCACGATACCGCAGGTGACCCAATTCGAGGACGTGGACATCACCGCGCTGAACGATCTTCGCAAGAAGTTCGCCGCCGACTACGAGAAGGCCGGTGCGCGCCTCACGCTCACGCCGTTCGCCATCAAGGCGCTCGTCGCCGCGTTGAAGAAACACCCGATCATGAATTCCAGCCTCGATGAAGGCGCGGAAGAGATCGTGTTCAAGGATTACTACCACATCGGCATCGCCGTGGATACCGATGCTGGCCTGATGGTCCCCATTATTCGTGACGCGGACAAAAAGAGTCTGCTGCAGATATCCAAGGACTTGGAAGACATCGCCAAGAAAGCGCGTGATCGCAAGCTCTCGCCGGATGACATGAAGGGCGGCACCTTCACCATCTCGAACCAGGGCGGTATCGGTGGTGCACACTTCACGCCGATTGTGAACAAGCCGGAAGTCGCCATCTTCGGCATGGGCCGTGGCGCGCTGAAGCCGGTTGTGGTTGGCAAAGAAATCCAAGTGCGCTTGATGATGCCGATCGCCATCTCTTACGACCATCGCTTGATCGATGGTGGCACTGCTGCCCGTTTCACGGTTGATCTCGCTGCGGCTTTCGCGGCGATCACTGAAGCGGACGCGAAACTCTAACAGCGACCTAACACAACGATTAAGATTTAAGACATATGGAAACGATTAAGACCGATATCGTAGTAGTAGGCGCTGGCCCGGGCGGATATGCCGCCGCGTTCTACGCTGCGGACCAGGGTAAGAAAGTCATCCTGATCGAGAAGGATCCGAAGCTCGGCGGCGTGTGCCTCAACCGTGGCTGCATCCCTTCCAAGGCGCTTCTCACGGCCACCAAGGCCATCAAAGAAGCCCGGGAATCCGCTCATCGCGGCATCACCTTCGCCGAACCGACCATCGATCTCGCCAAGCTCCGCGACTGGAAGAACTCCATCATCACGAAGCTCAGCGGTGGCGTCGCTTCTCTCGCGAAGATGCGCGGCGTGGAAGTCATGCATGCCCGTGGTTATTTCGAAGGCTCGCAACTGCTCCGCGTCGAGACCGAGCAGGGCCAGAAGTTCATCAGCTACGACAAAGCGATCATCGCCGTCGGTTCCCGCGCTTCCTTGCCCAAGGCATTTGACCTCGGCAACCCACGTGTGATGACCTCCCGTGGTGCGCTCGAAGTGGAAGACATTCCGGAAAACCTGCTCGTGGTCGGCGGCGGCTACATCGGCATGGAACTCGGCACCGTGTATGCCGGTCTCGGCAGCAAGGTCGTCGTCATCGAAGCGATGGACACACTTCTCGCAGGTGCGGATCCTGACTTGGCCCGTCCCGTGGCCGCTTACGCGAAGAAGGCGTTCAAGGAAGTGCGTCTTAAGGCCAAGGTGCTCGCCATGGCCACCGTCGGCAAACAGATCAAGGTGACCAGCGAATACAACGGCCAGAAGCTCGAAGAGCTCTATGACCGTGTCCTCGTTGCCGTCGGTCGCGGACCGAACGCCGAAGACCTCGGCTTGGAAAACACCAAGGTCACGCGCGACGAAAAAGGTTTCATCAAGATCAACGCGCAGCAGCAGACGGAAGACCCGAACATTTACGCCATCGGCGATGTCGCCGGCGGCATCATGCTGGCGCACAAGGCTTCCAAGGAAGCGCGCATTGCTGTGGAAGTCATCACTGGCGAGCAGAGCGCCTTCGAGAAGATCGTCATCCCGGCTGTCGTGTTCACCGACCCTGAAGTGGCTTGGGCCGGTCTGACGGAAGCGGAAGCGAAGAAGCAAGGTCGCGAAGTGAAGATCGCCAAGTTCCCTTGGGGCGCTTCCGGTCGTGCACTCACGTTTGATCGTCC
>JAJNBN010000238.1 GCA_021156225.1 Verrucomicrobiota bacterium
GGTATATGGAAGCTGAAATATGGATTGAGCTATGAGGCCTGGCAGGCTTTGCACGAAGACGATGTGACAAACAATCTTGCACCGCACACAAACGTTACGCATCAAGGTCACCAGCCCACGAATGAAACTGGCAGGACATTACCAGATCTGGATATAATCCAGCACTGACCGTTTTGTTCCATTTGTTTGGGAGATTGAGAAGGATGTGGGAGGGCTTGCAGGTCAACGTATATTAGTAATGGATGCGGTATGGACATACCCGCAGTCCGTCTCTGCAATTTGGATGTCAAAGGTAAGGAATTTGAAGCACGGTTGAAGCGATAAAACTAGGCAGTCAATGCTTTACCAAACGAGGTTTTGCGTCCGCCTTTCGACTCGGCCCGGTGATTATCTCCGGAATAACCCGCCCGCAGCCTTGACCCTCCTGCAAATTTCTGGCGGGATACGGCCACACATTTTCAGCACATGGACTTTTTTACGCCTATTTTTGCGGCCTCAGGAACTTCCTCCACCTGGCCATTCGTGGTCCTCGTCGTCAGCGTGATGGCGGTGATCCTGATGATCTCCGTCTTTCGCATTCATGCCTTTCTGGCGCTCATTCTGGCGGCACTCCTCGCCGGTGTCATGGCGCAGAAACTGCCGGGCGGCCGCCCGCGTGTGGCCGAAATACCGGTGGCTGAAGGGGTGGCATTAAAGAGTCATTACCTGCGGGCTGTGGAGTTGGTGACGGAGGAGTTCGGGAAGACGGCGGGCGCCATCGGCATCGTCATCGGCTTGGCCTCCATCATCAGCATGTGCCTGATGGACAGTGGCGCAGCAGACAAGGTGGTGCGCAGATTCTTGGGATTTTTTGGGGAAAAACGCGCTGGATTTGCGCTGCTCGTCGCCACCTACTTCCTCTCCATCCCCATTTTTTTTGATACCATGTTCATGCTCATGGCCCCGCTCGCAATGGCGCTGGCGTTGCGCACCGGGAAGGACTACCTGCTCTATGTTCTGGCCGTCTGCGCGGGTGGCGTGATCACGCATTCGTTGACCGTGCCGCATCCCGGACCCTTGGCCATGGTGGACAACCTGAAAGTGGACGTAGGCATTTCAATCATCGGCGGGGTCATCATGGGGGTCATCCCGGCCATCGGCGGTTACTTCGTGGCCAAATGGCTGAACGCCCGCATCTCGATCCCTGTCCGGGAGGTGCCAGGGGTGGATCTGACTGAACTGAAAAGCATCGTGAACAAGCCGGAGAGCCAGTTACCCGGCTTCATCATCTCGATATTGCCGATCGTCCTGCCCATCGCGCTCATCACCTTCTCCTCCTTTCTTGATGTGGCGTGGCGCACGTATAACCAGTTGAAGCTGGCGGGCACGACGGATTTTCATTGGGCCAAAACGGTGGTTGAGCTGTTCGGCACTACGGACAGGTTCCAATCTTTCTTCTCGCTGTTCGAATTCGTCGGGAACAAGAACATCGCTTTGCTCATCGGCGCGGCCTTGTCCATTTACGTGCTGGCCAAACAGAAGGGCTACACTTTCAACAAGATCGCGGATCTCATCGGCAAGCCCTTGGAAACGGCGGGCGTCATCATCCTCATCACCAGTGCGGGCGGGGCTTTTGGTTTGATGCTCAAGAACGCAGGCGTAGGTGATGCCATCAAAGCCGTGGCTGAGGGCAAGGACGTGAATCTCATTTTGCTCTCCTGGCTGGTGGCCATTGTCATCCGCATCGCCCAAGGCTCGGCGACGGTCGCTATGCTGACCACCTCGGCGATGATTTTCCCGATGATCGATCCGGCTGCCGCCGGTTCCGTTGAGCTGCCCTACAGCGTGATGTATATCTTCCTCAGCATCGGCTTCGGTGCGTTCGCCTGCTCGTGGATGAATGATTCCGGCTTTTGGGTGGTGAGCAAACTGGGTGGGCTGACTGAAAAGGAAACCCTCAAGAGTTGGACGGTCATGCTGACGGTCTGCGCGGTCATCGGCCTCGTCATGTGTCTGGTCATGTCAAAAGTGGCACCTATGAAGGGATTGGGCAGCTTGCCGACCTTAAGCTTGGCGACCCCTAAGTGATTCCAGAGGGATACACCCCATTTTCTCGCGCTTCGGGCTGTGGTATAGATGCTTATGTCCAAGCTCAGCCTAGATCAAATTACCGTTTCGATGGCCACCGTACCCGCCTGGAAGCAGGAAGGCGCGGCCATCGTCCGCACGTTCACTCTGCCCAATTTCAGCAAGGCGATGGAGTTCACCAACGCCGTAGCCAAAGCGGCGGAGAACGCGAATCACCACCCGGACATCGAGATCAAATGGAACAAGGTAACCCTCCGCCTCAGTACCCATTCAGAAGGCGGCCTGACGGAAAAAGACTTCGCCTTGGCCGGCAAGTTCGATCAGCTCACGAAGTAACCCGCAGTGGTTCTTCTAGCTTCGTAAATCCGGGGCTTTCCACCCCGCCCGCTTGTGCTATACTTTTATGCACGTCGAAAACGGATGACGGGTTGGCAGCATATTTGTGAAAGCACTGGTAGAGATCGGACAACGGAAAACTGAGCGGGCGTTCTTGGTGGGGGCGGAATTGAAAAATTCCACCGCCTGGGAGTTGCAGGACTCGATGGAGGAGTTGCGCCAGCTCGCGCAGACCGCAGGAGCGCAAATCGTCGGCGATGCCACGCAGAAGCTCGAATCTCCTGCGGCCGCCACCTACATCGGCAGCGGCAAGGCGGATGAACTCGCCAAGAAATGCCGTGAGGCCGAGGTGGACACTGTCATTTTCGATGATGAACTTTCCCCCGCGCAGGGCCGCAATCTGGAGAGGCTTTTTGAGTGCAAGATTCTTGATCGCACCTCGCTCATTCTCGATATCTTCGCGCAACGCGCCCGCACCCGGGAGGGCAAGATGCAGATCGAGCTGGCCCAGCTCCAGCACCTGCTCCCGCGCCTGACGCGTTTCTGGTCCCACTTGTCCCGTCAAAAAGGCGGTATCGGTATGCGTGGTGACGGTGAAACGCAGCTGGAAACGGACCGCCGCCGCGTGCAGGACAAGATCGCCCGCATCACGCGCGATCTGGTGGAAGTCCGCCGCCATCGCTCCACCCAGCGGCAAGGGCGTCAGCGCAGCCAGTGGCCACTGGCCTCGATCGTCGGCTATACGAACGCGGGCAAGTCCACGCTATTCAACGCGCTCACTGGTGCCGCCGTACTATCCGAAGACAAACTCTTCGCTACGCTGGACCCGACCACGCGTCGCTTGCATCTGGAGCAGACGAACCAAAACGTGCTCGTTTCCGACACCGTAGGATTCATCCGCAAGCTGCCACATAATCTGGTGGAAGCGTTCAAGGCGACGCTGGAAGAGGTCGTGGAAGCGGATTTGCTGCTGCACGTCGTGGATATCAGCCATCCCAAGCTGGATGAACAGATCGTGGCGGTGGATACGGTGTTGGAAGAGATTGGAGCGAAGGGCAAGCCCACCCTGATGGTCTTCAACAAAATCGACCGTTTCGACGACGATATCCTGCTCAACCGCTACCGTGAAATCTTTCCGCAGAGCGTGTTCGTCTCGGCGAAGACCGGCGCTGGTTTCCCGGAATTGCTCGAAGAACTAGGTGCGATGCTGCGGCCCATCCGCGAGTTTGTAGATCTGGCCATCCCACATGATGCCGCGCCGACTATTGCGCGTCTGCACGCCATCGCACAGGTCATTGAGCGGGATTACGATGGACCTACGGCCAAGTTCAAGGCGCGCATCCCGCCCCATCACATGGGCGAGTTCACGGCGTTTGTTGTGGGGAAAAACTGAGCGTTCATTGCGGTTCCGCTTCCTTCAGATTCAGCGTGAAGCTGCCAGAATCTCCAGCGAAGCCATCCACCGCGATATAGTAAGTCGTTCCGGCCACGGCCGTAAAGATGACCCTGCTGGTCACGCCTTCCCCCGCATCATCGTCCTGGCCGATGATCTCCAGATCATCCACAGCAGTACCGGTATAAACGCCCAGGATCGTATCATAGTTGCTGCCTTCAGTGTCGATATCGATCACCAGGTTGGACGGGGCGGTCCACACCCACCAGAGGGAACGGCCATCGATGACTTCTTCGCCGCCGGCATGGTATGGTTCACCCGGTTCCGTGCTGCTGCCAAGCGTGGAACCGGTTTCGGTGATGGTCAGGCCGGTGAGCGCCTTGGCATTGGCAAACATATCATTCGCCGCCGCCGGGACGCTGGTGCTGAAAGGCAGGCGGATGACTTTCTCCACATGCGTCGCCCCGAACATCCGTGGGGTCGTGAAAGAACCCAGCTCGTGATTCACTTGGAGGCGGAAAAGGGTGTTCGGATATTGGCTTTCCTTGCTGGAGGTAAGAAGGAAGCGGCCTTCGGGGTCGGTTTCCGTGGGCTCTTCGCCTTCGCCTTCTTCGGTCTGGCCTGCGAAAGAGACCTCGGCATTGGCTACGGGATTGCCGTTGATATCCACCACCGTACCCATCACGACGATGCCCCAGTAGCCAGATATCTGGAAATACTGCTGGCTGGGCCGGCCGGGGAAGGAGGCGTGATAGAGATGATCCCGCATGGCACCGGACACAGATTCGCTGACGGGCAGCAAATCCACATCGTTATAGCCGCCTGGAAAAGACGCATCCTCGCTCGAGATCACTCCGAAGAGCGGCGTAGGCGCGTAGATCTTCATGGTGAGTTTGGTGTAGCCTTCGTCCTCGATGTCTTCCGGCTCAACATATCCGTTGAAGCTCAAGGGACCAAACCACGGCTCGGCGGCGATCACGTGGTGCAACGCGTTGGCGACGGTATCCATGCTGAGACCCTGGACCATCCCGCCAAAGGAGGTATCCGGGAAAGTGCCCATGTAGAAGGCGTTATAGTAGAAGGCCGGAAAATACTGACGGGGAGCACCAACCGCCGAGAAGTGTTTGCTCAAGTCGAACGTGATGTGCTGGCGCACGGACAAGGGGGTGGGCGTGGTCAGGGATGCCTTCAGGTCGGTCAGGGTCTGCTTGAAGTCCGCCTCTTGCTTCTCCATCTCTTCATCCAGCATGAACAGGAAACCGTCCTGACCGGACCTTTCCCGCAAACCATGCGAGGCCTGACTGTAGCGGGTGACGAGGTTCTCAAAAGCAGCGCGGCCAGCGACCTGGTCCGCCAGCGTGGCAAAGGTGAAAAGATTGGGATGATCCGTCAGGAGCCATTCGGCATCCACCGTGCCGCAGCCGCAAACACTCTTCAGGGAGGTCAATTGCACGTCCAGATTCCATGAGTTCAGGGTATAGGACCAATATTCGAGGCCATGGAGAATGGCACGGAGGACGAGGACATCCGCGTAATCCACCGTCACCGCGGAGGAGGTCGTTTCCAAGGCGGTGAGGCTGACTTGGAATTCGTCATCGGTGATTTTGGCGAGGTTCGCATTCGCGGCGATGATTTCCGGCAGAAGTTCGTTGCGCAGGTGCGCGGAGAATTCAGCCACCGTCACCTCTTCGGGGATGACCGTCTCGCCCTCCTCATCCTTCGGCACACTGCTGTTCCAGTGGTAAATATCACGACTGCCGGGGGAGAAACCCAGGCGATCCAGAAAAGTGGTGCCTGCCGGAGTGGTAACCTGGGAAAGCAGCCGGGTCACCGCATAGAAGAAATTGGCGTTGGCGTGGTTCGCATCCGCGGCGATGGCATCGGCAAACTTGGCTTTGGCAGCAGAGAGATTCTTTTGCTCGAGAAAGGTGCGGCCTTCGGCCACCAAGGTATCTGCCGGGGTACCTTGCACCGAGGAAACCGCCAAACTGCAGAGCACTAAAACACCCAAGATCAGGTTTTTCATGGTTGATTGGTCGGGAATAAAAAACACGAGAATCCTCCGGGAGCACGTAATGTGCCTGTCTCATTTCCGGATACCGTGAAAGACACTTTTGAGAATTCATTAGTGCTGGTGCGGTTCACGAGGCGGACGGTGCCGCTCAGTTCCCATTGTTCCCGCGATACCAGCCGCACTTTTGTGGCGGTGAGGGTTGTGCCGTTCGTGGGAACGTTTAATGTAAACCCCC
>JAJNBN010000239.1 GCA_021156225.1 Verrucomicrobiota bacterium
GGGCGCCATTTCACGTTGTCCCATTCGGCGGTGAGGGCGAGGTGGATGCCGACATCGACATCCGGATGTTCGGTGAGGAATTTCACGGCTTCGGGAAACCAGGGGGAGGGGACGATGATCTCGACGGAGGTGGCGATGCCTTCCTTATACGATTTCAGAATGGCTTCATTGCCGGCGTGGGAATAGCCCATGTCATCGGCACGGACGATGAGGCGCGGAGGAGCGGGTTGTTGAGCCCAAGTGCAGGTGGCAAGGAGCAAGGCCAATAGGGGGAACAGGGTTTTCATGGAGTTTGCGGAGATTACGGAGATTTACGGGAAAGATAAAGTGGCAATGTGATTTGCAAATCGCCTGCTTGACGAATGCCCATGCTCGGTGGATGTTGTCGCGCTGGCTTATGGGGGCGTACTGGTTTCGACCATGTGAACGCATCAGAAGCGGCATGCCGAGGATGATCTGTTGGCCTCGTAAATCACTCAGGTCAAAAAAATAGTAGCCAACCAAGAACTGGCCCTCGCAGCCTAAGTTGCTGTGACGTCCGCCACTAGACACCGACTATGGTGGATGGACGCAACAGTCGGTTAGATTGAAGCGGAGACTGCGCGACTCTCAATCGAATCTTATACCATGCAGACTAAGCAGTGTGCTTCGCTGTCAGGACGTCAGCACACAGCCGACAATATCTCCTGGCTAAGCATGTAGTCGCAACTGGTAGCTTTGCCTGGCACGCGGGTTCAACTCCCGCCGCCTCCACCAGTGTTTGCAGGTGTTTTGTGAGTGTTCTTGACTTGATGGGACAGTTTCGCGCATGAGCTCGCGCAAATCCCCGCCTGCCTCCGCTCCGATTGTCATTAAGGAAGGCAGTGTTTCCGTCTCCATTTATCCCACGTTCAACCGCATCTATCGGACCCATCCCGTGACCGGCCAGCGCGAGCTCAAGAGTGCGCATGAGCAGTTCACCCTTGCTTATTACCAAGGCTCCAAGCGTGTCAGGAAGAAGTTCACCGACCTTGCCAAGGCCAAGCTGGAAGCCGAGGCTGTGGTTCTGAAGCTCGCCAATGGCGAAACCGAAGCGCTGAAGCTGACCGGTAAAGATCGTGCCTGCTACGTCGCCGCCACCCAGGATCTCCACAAATGGCGCGCCGATGCTAACCTCCGGCTTGTCGTGGCCGATTACGTTGCCGCCGCTCGCCGCCTGCCGGAGAACGTGCCCTTGCAGGAAGCGGTCAATTTCTACCTCAAACGCCATCCCGCTGGTCTCGCCCAGCGCACTGTGCGGCAAGTCCTGGACGAACTCGTCAAATCCAAATCCGACGCCGGCAAGAGCGAAGTTTACATCAAGGATCTCCGAGGCCGTGTGGGCCACTTTGCCGATGCCTTTCAGGTGCCTATCACTAGCGTCACCGGCCAGCAGGTGGACGACTACATCCGCGCCCGCGGCAAAGCCCCGCGCACGCAGAACAACATCCGCCGCCTCGTCGCCACCCTGTTCAAGTTCGCTGTCCGTCGCGGCTACCTGCCGAAAGACCACGACGAGATGAGCGCCGTGGAGAAAGCCGCCGAGGGTGGGGGAGACATCGAGATCTTCACCCCGGACGAACTGCGAAAGCTCTTCGCCGTCATCCAGCCCGGCATGACCCCTTATCTTCCCAGCTTGTAGGAACCGCCGCCGGGGCAGATGGGCAAGGCTTTGTCTTTCAGGTAAAAGAGAATCCCGGATAAATCCGGAGCGTCGAAATCTTTTTTCTTGTGTTCCAAAGCCCACTGTTGAGTGGCTCCGTCTATCTGTCTTAGGTTGCTTAAGCAACGAGAGGGGTGACTTGTTGTTCTACTGGTCACAAATCGGGGGGGAACGGCTGCCACCAAGCCGAAAATAAAAAGGACCAGAAGAAGGCCGACAATCCGTTTCATCTGCCAGGTTCTCTTCATCGCACGGTCGAGGAAATATCCACCAATGATGGGCGGGATCAGCAGTAATAAATTCGTGAAAATATTCGGCATCAGAAAAGTTCGGGTGAAGCCCGCTGTTAAGAAATAGAGGACTATGAAGCAGGACAGCGCTACGTAGCACAAGGTGTTGCGCGAGGCCGATCTGAGCTGGCCCACCGTAGCGAATAGATTCGCGAGCGCGAACCAGGTCAAGGCCAGATAAGCTTGGTCCTGCAGTGTCCCCAAGCCAAACAGGAATGGCGGAACTACCATACCCATGAACACCCAGGAAAAAGTCCGCTTGTAGGCGGGCTGTTTGAGCAACTCCGACCAGTTGAGCTCGCCCGTTTCCGCGGCCGGATCGACCCGGCGAAGTTCGGCCACTTTCAACAACGCCAGTCCGGCTAGTATACCCGCAACGCTGGCCGCAGCCGCGACTGCGCCTGGCAGCAACATCCCGGTCATCGTGCAAAAACCAAGACCTATGCAGAGGATGGGCGGTGTGAGGTCGCGCCACTCGTCACGCGGCCGCCTCAGGAAGACGCCCGTGAAATAAACGAAATGAGCGAGCACAGCCGCCACCAAACCGAACAGTTGGGCAAAATTATCATTCACCCGCTGGCGCATGGTCGGATTCAGAATGACTGGTTCTTCTGCTCCTGGAAACATCCCCGGGGGAGGTTGGAACTGTCCCCATTCGAGAAACCAACGCACCAGTGGAGGGCTAGCCAGCAGGAGCAGTGGAATCATCACCAGCAATCCCGGCCAGTTGACCTTCAACTTGAACTTCGGTTGCTCTGTCTCATGGCTGCCAAGGCCCAACAACTCGTCTAGGCGGGCGAAGCGCCAGGTGACCAGCACCCCCGTCCAGCAGAATGCGGCGGCAAAGGCGAGGCCAGTCAGTCCCACTGCCATTTCTCGATGGTCGTGACTGTTAAACCAGACGAGCAGGCGGATACTAGTCAGGGCAAGCCCAACGGAGAGCAACACTTGAACGGTACCTGTCACTTTCACAAACCAGTTGAGCCACGGTGGAATGGGGGCTAGCCGCTGGCGTTTGACCTCGCTCCAGTGAACGCTGGACAGAGCTGAAACAATCCAGAGTACAAGGCCGAGCAGCAGCAAAATCACCGGGACACCCACCATCTCACCCGGCGGCTTCGCCTTGGGATTCGCCATCCGCCATTGTAGGAACTCGTTCTTCTGCCACAGACCAAAGGCCAGCCCGGTTAGGCCCAGAATCAACAGCACGGCCAATCCGCTCACTACCCACGGTCTTTGGCGGCACCAAGAAACGAGCTTGCGTGCAGCGCTTGCCGGTTTGGCGATGATGGGTTCGTGCTTGAGAAAGCGCCCAAGTTCCTCCGCCAGTGCCCGCGCACTGGCATACCGCCGCTCCGGCTGCTTCTCCAGGCACTTCAGGCAGATGGTCTCCAAGTCCGGCGGCACCGCCGGATTGAGCTTCGTCGGAGCTTCCGGTTCCTGTTCCACCACCTGCTGCAACGTCTCCACCCCCGTCGCCCCTTGGAACGGCACCCGCCCCGTCAGCATCTGGTAAAGGATCGCCCCCAGCGAATACACATCACTGGCTGGCCCCAGCTCCCCCAACCGCCCCAGCGCCTGCTCCGGCGGCATGTAACTCGGACTGCCCATCACCGTCCCGCTCTGCGTCTGCTCGCTCTGGTTGGTCAACTGCTTGGCCAGCCCAAAGTCCGTGATCCGCGGCGCCCCGCTCTCATCGATCAGGACATTATGCGGCTTCAGGTCCCGGTGCAGCGTCCCGCGCTGATGCGCGTAATGCACCGCTTCCGCGATGGTCTGAAGCAACCGGGCGGCCTCCGCCGGACCCATCGGCTTCTCCTTGATCAACTCCGCCAAATCCCGGCCCGCCACATAATCCATCGAAAAATAATGCCGCCCGGCCTGCTCCCCGATCTCATGGATCGCCACTATGTTGGGGTGTTGCAAGTTCGCCGCCGCTTCTGCCTCCGTGTGGAACCGCTTCACATCTGCTGCCGTCGCCAGTTGTCCGCTCAAGATCATCTTCACGGCCACCAACCGGTTCAGGCTCTTCTGCCGCGCCTTCCACACCACCCCCATGCCCCCACGGGCGATCTCCTCCAGCAACTCGTAATCCCCAAAATACTTCAATGTTACCGGCAGGTTCACCTGAATCCGACCGGCCATCACCTCCGTCCCGCCCCGGCTCGATTCCACCGTCTCCGCCGAGCCGGAATCAGGCTGCACCGCCGGATGTTCCAGAAAGCTGTCCGCCTTATGATGGGCTAGGAGCTGGTGGAGTTGCATGTGCAGCTCGCGATCTTGTCCGCAGGCATCGGCGACGAAGCGCTCGCGTTTGGCGGGATCAGTGATGTCCAGCGCGGCCAGGAACAACTGCCGCAGGCGCGGTTCGGGAGTTGGGTTGCTCGCATTCATAATGGTGCTCTGGTCATTCATGCGAGCGGGCGGGGCAAACACCGCCAAAGTATTTTCATTTTCCTTCCAGCGCCTTCCGCAACCAGGCGCGCGCAAAGGTCCAGAGCCGCTCAGTGTTCCGCAAAGGCAGCCCCAGTGCCTCCGCCGACTCCGGCATGGTGAGGCCGATGAAGTAACGCAGCTTCACCAGTGTGGCCGCCTGCGGGTCGGCTTGCGCCAGTTCATTCAAGGCTTCGTGGATTGCAAGCAGTTCCTCATCTGGTGCTTGGAGGACAAGCCGCGATTCAAAATCATCCTCGCGTTCGGCATAACCGCCTTTGACCAGCACCTGCCGTCGCCGCGCACGCTCAATGAGGATTCGCCGCATGGCTTCGGCGGCGGCGGCGAAGAAATGCGCCCGATTGGCGAACTGCTGCTGCCCGTCCTCGCCGACGAGCCGCAACCAGGCCTCATGCACGAGCGCGGTGGGTTGCAGCGTGTGGTGGGCGGCTTCCTGGGCCATTTTGTGCGCGGCCAGGCGGCGCAACTCAGCATAGACCAACGGGAGCAGATCAGTCGCCGCTTGGGCATCGCCGCTCTCGGCGGCGTGGAGAAGGCGGGTGACATCACTCACGGGGCCATTTCAACAGGCCGGCATCGCCTCCGCAAGCGCAGGAGTCACGCGTCTTCCTCAATTCGTGCCCGGGTGCGCGGTGCAGATTGTCTTCTCACCCACGGTGCCAATGACGTAGGTGCCGCCGCGCTCGCAGACGGGGAGCTGTTTCTGAATCAAGTATGGTGTCAGGTCGGTTACTGTCGGCCTGTCCATGTCGATCTTCCTGTGTTCCATCGCCCACTGGCTCTTGGCTCCGTCAATTTGCTTCTGCTGGGCCACGCAGGCGTTGGGAGCCGCAACCGTCCGGTGCTTGACGAAATGCGGTAGAGCCAGCAGCGCTGCCGCGTCCAGCACGACCAGATAGAAAGCCACCCGCGTCCACTTTCCAGGCGACCAGTCGCGGTGGCTCAGGGCGCGAATTCCCGCGAACACCAACCAAGCGCCGCCGAGCAGCAGTGTCAGCACCATCCCTAGGACGACCAGGATAAAGGGATCACGGCGGGTATAGGGCAGGTCAGACGTCAACTTGAAGAGCACGAAAAGTCCTATGCCCAACGCTGCGGCACCCAGCAGGATGAGGATTGCTTTTTTCATTTTATTTCGGGCAGGTTTTAACGAACTTGAGTGAATTTCGTTGGTATTATGAATCCTGAAACGGCACTTTGGGTTTTCGGGGTTACCCTCGCTAAATACGCCTCCCTCCACCCAAGATTCCCGATCTCCAGCGCCTGGTTGAACACTTCAGCGGCGGTTCTGGTTCGGCGTTCATATCGTGTCTCTGCCCTCATAGGCGTCTCTCACCCCATTTGTTCGCCAACTTTCTCGATTATTTCCGTTCTCCCAGCTCCGCCCGCAGCCACGCTCAGACATAAGCCCACATCCGCTCCGCACTACGCCATTCAGCGCTTGGGAAGTCTGTGTGCTGGCAGCGAGCACGCTGCGGGCGTGCCCGCCCGGCTCACCAGATACAATCCGCCCGCCGGGCATTCCGGCACTTTCCCGTTTTTCAGGAAAGGGGTGATGTCCTCCAAGGATACAAGTTCCTCTGCTGTTGCTCCTCGCTCTTTCGCCCATGCG
>JAJNBN010000003.1 GCA_021156225.1 Verrucomicrobiota bacterium
ACATTGACCACCAGAATGATGACACTGGCGGATTCGATGGCGATGTCCACCTGTTCCACCGCTGCTTTGATGATGACATCCTGAGACTTCTCGCCGCGCAGCAAACCGATACCACCCGTATCGATCAAAGTATAAGGGCGGCCTCTCCATTCCGCCTCTGCTGTCACGCGATCACGCGTCACACCGGGTTGATCATGTACAATAGCAAGGCGCCGCCCAATAATGCGGTTAAACAGGGCGGACTTTCCAACATTCGGGCGTCCGACTATGGCGATTATTCCAGACATCGCGCCTAGCATGGGGGTGGAAAGGCTTCCGGCAAAGGGAAAAAAGTAAGTTGTTTATGGCGGGTTTGGACGTTTTCCACTTTTTAATCTGCAAAAGTGGAACTACTTTGCCCGCGTGTCACGGCTGCCTTTTGAGCTCATGCTCGCGTTGCGCTACCTGCGTCCCAAGCGGACGTATGTGTCGGTGATCACGCTGCTTTCCACCATTGGCATCACCTTGGGCGTAGCCATTCTCATCATCGTCATCAGTGTGATGAGCGGTTTTGACAAAGAGTGGCACGAGAAGATCATCGGTTTCTCCGCCCACCTGAAAGTGGCCCGGGCAGATGACACAATGGAAGACTGGGCGCTGGTGCGCAGCAAGGTGGAGAAGAATTCCCAGGTGGCCGGTGTCGCCCCCTTTGTGGTGGGGAAGGTGATGATCCGGACCGAGCACCAGAGCGGCAAGCAGCAGATCGATGCGCCCTATCTGAGAGGCATTGAACCACAGATGGAGACAACCATCAGCGTGCTCTCCAACAGCATCGTGCGCGGAAATTATGACGTCAGTGGTTACGGGCTGGTGATCGGTGTCGAGCTGGCCCGCAGTCTGGATTTGGACGTGGGCGATAGGTTATCTGTTTATTCTCCCGTGGTTTTGCAGGATGCGTTTGAAAAAAAGAAAGAGGGCGAGGAACTCCCCTTGCCGGAAGACTACGAGATCAAGGGCATCTTTGATGTGGGCTTCGCGGATTTCAATATGCAGTACATCGTTTCCTCCTTGGAAAATGCCCAAGACCTCTATGCTTTGAAAGACAGTGTGCATGGTCTGATGATCAAGCTGCATGATCCGCTGAAAGCTGCCCAGGTGCAGGATGAATTGCTGACCGAGCTTGGGCCTGAATTTCGAGCAGTCACCTGGATGCAGGAGAACGAGCACCTTTTCTCCGCCTTGGTGGTGGAAAAGAACATGATCCGCTTCCTGCTGTTCTTCATCGTGATCGTGGCCTCGTTTTGCATCACCTGTTCACTGATCACCTTTGTGGTCCAGAAGACCCATGAGATCGGGATATTAAAGGCTCTGGGCGCCTCCAGTACACAGATCATGAGCCTGTTCCTGATCCAGAGCACCTTTGTGGGCGCGCTCGGCGTTGGTGCCGGGTTTGCCATGGGTTTCACCGCCTTGCATTGGCGGAATGAGTTTTTGAGTCTCATGAACCGGATCACCGGTTCGGATTTGTTGAACGCTGGCATCTACCAGCTTTACAATCTGCCTGTGCTTATCATTCCCAGCGACTTGCTGATCATCGGGTTGGGTTCGTTGCTGATTTCTCTGGGTGCAGGTGTCATCCCGGCACTGATCGCCGCCCGCATGAAACCCGTGGAGGCCCTGCGCCATGAGTAATGCGACCTCACAACAACTCCTTTCCGCAACCGATGTGCGGAAGAACTACCAGATCGGCAAACGCCAGATCGAGGTCTTGAAGGGCGTTTCCTTGACCGTTCAGCGCGGGGAATTCGTGGCGTTACAAGGCGCCTCCGGAGCGGGCAAGAGCACCTTGCTGCATCTGCTCGGCGGGCTGGATCAGGCAGACACTGGGAACATTCATTTTGAAAATTTTGAACTGACGAAAATGTCAGGCGGCTCTTTGTCCTATTTGCGGGGCAAGCGCATGGGCTTCATTTTTCAATCCTACCATTTGCTGCCGGAGCTGGATGCTTTGGAGAATGTCTGCGTCCCGGGTCGACTCATGCGCATGTCCGCAGATGAGGCGGAGAAACGCGGCCGGGCCATGTTGGGCCGGGTCGGCTTAGGTCATCGCTTGGATCATCGGCCGACTGAGCTTTCCGGCGGTGAACAGCAGCGCGTGGCCATCGCACGCGCTTTGATGAATCAGCCCACGCTGTTACTGGCGGATGAACCCACCGGCAACCTGGACTCCAAGACCGGCGGTGAAATCATGGATTTGCTTCGGGAACTGCAAAAAGAGCAGGGTACCACCATGATCATCGCCACTCACGACGATAAAGTAGCTGAGCGCGCCGAGCGGGTAGTCCGCCTTGTAGATGGCCAAATCGTTGTCCAGTAAGGGGCTGGCGACGGGGAGGGGGCATTTCTTTCTACCAATTCCTGTTGCGCATCCTTGAAAATTTCCCTTAACGTCACCTCGTTTTTGCATGAAAATCTATATCGACGGCAAGTACTACAGTGAGAAGAACGCGACGGTGTCCGTGTTTGACCACGGCCTGTTGTATGGCGATGGCATCTTTGAAGGCATCCGTGCCTACAATGGTCGCGTATTCAAGCTGAAGGAGCATATCGACCGCCTTTACTACTCGGCCAAGGCCATCTTGCTCGACATCCCCATCTCGCATGAAGAGATGATGAAGGCCGTCGTGGATACCTGCCGTGCGAACAAACTTCGCGAGTGCTACATCCGCCTCGTGGTCACTCGTGGTCCGGGTGGACTGGGCTTGAACCCAAAGCGCTGCAAGAAGCCCGTAATCATCATCATCGCGGACAAGATCCAGCTTTACCCGCCGGAGTATTACCAGAAGGGCCTGGAGATCATCACGGTGCCGACAGTGCGCAACCTGCACAGCGCGGTGAACCCGGCGATCAAGTCCCTGAACTATCTGAACAACATTCTGGCCAAGATCGAAGCCAACAATGGCGGTGTGGAAGAAGCCATCATGTTGAATGCTGAGGGATATGTGGCAGAGTGTACTGGCGACAACATCTTCCTCGTGAAGGGGAACACGTTGCTGACGCCGCCTTTGTCGGCTGGAGCACTTTACGGCATCACCCGCGGTGTGGTGATGGAACTGGCGAAGGAATTGGGCCTGACGGTGGCGGAACCGAACCTGACGCGCTATGATGTGTTCAATGCGGACGAGTGTTTCCTCACGGGCACCGGCGCAGAACTCATCCCGGTGGTGAAGGTGGATGGCCGCGTGATCGGTGCGGGCACGCCGGGCTCTTTCACGAAGCAACTGGTGGAACGCTACCATGCTTTGACGAAAGTCTCGGGTGAGCCCATATTTAAGAAGTAGCCGGATATGCTGTGTAACATCTGCAAACAAAACGAAGCGACCGTGCATCTGACCCAGATCGTAGGGGATAAGATGCAGAAGGTGGATCTGTGTGAAGCCTGCTCGAAAGAGAAAGGCGTCAGTGATCCGAGCACCTTCTCGCTCGCCGATCTCTTGCTCGGCCTTGGCAGCGCCCAGGAACTGGAGCAGGCGGGTGGCGGTGCGGAGATCAAGTGTCCGCAATGCGGCTTTACACAAGCCGACTTCAAGAAAAACGGCCGTTTTGGTTGCGCAGAATGTTACCATGCTTTTGCCGAGGGCTTGGACAGCATGCTCAAGTCCATGCACAAGGGCGTCGTCCATAAAGGCAAAGTACCCAAGGCTATCGCTCAGACGCGCGACGTGGCTGAGAAACTGAAGAAGATGCAGAAGGACCTTGATAAGGCCATCGCTGAAGAAGACTTCGAGCGGGCGGCTTTGTTGCGGGACGAGATCAAAGAGACGAAGAAACGTCTGGAACAATTGGAAACAGTATGAGTTCAGACAGCATCCATCAGTTTCTTATCCCGCTTTCCGAAGCGAGCCTCCGTAAAGGACCGAATGACAAGATTGTCATGTCCAGCCGTGTACGCCTGGCCCGCAATGTTCGTGGACTCGCCTTTCCTGGCTGGGCCAAGAAGAACGAGCGCGTGAAGGCGTTGGAAACCATCCAACCCGCCGTGGAGAGCCTGCCGCAGATGAAGAAGAGCTATGCGGCCTCCATGGACCAACTCAGCGCGCTCGACAAACAGATCTTGATGGAGCGGCATCTCATCAGCCGTGAACATGCTGCGAAGAACGCTGGCAGTGGCATTGTGGTGAACAAGGAAGAGTCCGTCTGCGTGATGATCAATGAAGAGGATCATCTGCGCATGCAGGCTTTGCGCCCCGGCTTCCAGATCAAGGAAGCATGGGAAGACATCGACCGTCTGGATTCGACGCTGGAAACAAAGCTGGAATACGCATTCTCACCCAAGCTGGGCTACCTCACTGCTTGCCCGACAAATCTTGGCACCGGCATCCGTGTCAGTGCCATGTTGCATCTGCCTGGCTTGGTGCTGGCGGATCAGATCAACCAGATCATCCAAGCCGTCAGCAAGCTTGGTCTGGCTGTTCGCGGTCTTCATGGTGAAGGCACGAGTGCGGATGGCAATGTTTTCCAGGTATCCAACCAGATGACGCTAGGACAATCTGAACCGGAGATCGTGGAGCGTTTGACGAAGGTGCTTTTCCAGATCATCGAGCACGAGGAAAACGCGCGCACGAAGCTGATGGAGGACAAGCCCAAGGTCGTGCTGAATCAGATCGGACGAGCTTACGGCGCGATGTCGAATGCCCACAGCATCTCCTCGAAAGAGACGATGAATCTGCTTTCGCTGATGCATCTGGGGGTGGATCTGCAGCTCTTTCCGAATCTGCAACGCCCGCTGGTGGATGAACTTTTCATCATGACGCAGCCAGGCCACTTGCAGAGCACGGTCACCGAGAAACTGGGTACTGAGGAACGGGACGTTTTACGCGCAGATATCTTGCGGGAACGCCTTTCCAAAGTGGAACGTCCAATCACTCCGCCGACTCCGCCCAGTACAGGCGAGAAGGTCGACTAAGCTGAGCGCGCTTCTTCTTTTACAATCACATCGCAACCGGCCTCGTCTGGACAATCCAGCACGAGGTCGTCGCGTTTTATGGGATTGAGTTTTTGGAACAGCCACACATCACCCAAGCAACCTGAAAGCGAGAAAGCTGTCAGCAGCGCGGTCCAGCCAGCAGGATGGAAGAACAGCGATCCAATAAAGACAGGCACCGTCACAAGTAAAGGCATCAAAGCGCCGAAACGGTAGACGCGCACAGTCATCGGTTCCTTGCAATGGCAGTAAGGCATGAAGCCGCGCCAGATGATGCCGAACTCAAACGCTTTCATCGGCAGCTTGCCATAAAGCATCCAGGCCAGCGCATGCACGGCTTCATGAAAGGCGATCAGCAGCGGCAAACCGATGAAAAAGAGCAGGATATCTATGGCTCGAAATGGAGCGTAATCCGGCAGGCGGCAGGCGAGCTGCCAGGATAGGAGACTGCAAGTGAGCAAGGTGCTGATGCTGGCGACATTGGCTGCGACAGGATCCAGACGCATGGGAATGATCTTGGGCTTGGGCATCGCGCTTATCTGTTGAGATAAAACTGTGCCGCATTGCCACCAAAGATCTTCGCTTTGGCAATTTCGTTCTGAGAAGCGAAGTAGCGCTGCGTCAAGCTGTGAACTTGCGGATAAGACCCGGCCAATAAGCAAACGGGCCAGTCCGAGCCATACATCAGCCGATTGGTTCCAAAAGCTTCAGCCACCACATCCAGATACGGCACGAAGTGGTCATAGCGCCAGCCTTGCCACTTGGCTTCGGTGACCATGCCCGAGACTTTGCACATCAGATTGGGTGCTTTGGCCAGTTCCTGCATTTGCTCGCGCCAAGGTGACAGCGCCCCATCTTTGATGGACGGCTTGGCGATATGATCGAGCACGAACGGTTGCTCGGGAAATTGTTGCACCAGTTTGATGGCTGCGGGCAATTGCTTCGGAAAAATCAGAATATCGTAGCGTAATTTGAACTGCTTCAGCTTGCTGATGCCACGCAGGAACTCCGGTCTCACCATGAAATCGTCATCCGGTTCATCTTGCACGACGTGACGGACTCCGACGGATTTCGGATGCGAAGCAAACTGTGCAAGCTGTTCCTCCACCCTCTCGGAACGCAAATCTACCCAGCCGACAACGCCTTTGATGATGGGTGATTGATCTGCGAGTTCCAGCAGCCAACGCGATTCTTCCAATGTTTGCCGTGCCTGCACAGCAATGCAGCCATCAAATCCAGCTTGTGTGAGCAAAGGGGCGAGGTCAGACGGTAAGAAGCTCCACTTGATCGGCCACGAATTCTGGATCCACGGATACTGTTCCGCGCTGTAATTCCAAAAATGTTGATGGCTATCAAGACGCATAGCGGTAGTGCTTAGACTTCAACGATGGCTTTGATGACGCCCGTCTCGGGCTTCACCCAGCTTGGGAAAGCCTCAATCATGCCCTCAAAGCTGGCGTGATGCGTGATCCAGTTATCCGTATTAATTTCGCCGTTCTCGATGTGCTTGATGATGCGGGTGAAATCTCCGGGCAAAGCATTGCGGCTGGCAAGGATGGTCAGTTCACGACGGTGCAGGGCAGGGGCATGGAGGAAAGAAATCTCCTGCTGGGTGATGCCGACATAAACCAGGCGACCAAGGAACGCGCAATAGTTCAGGGCATTAGCCATGGACTTGTTACTGCCAGTGGCATCCACCACCACGTCCGCGAGCTGTCCGTTGGTCAGCTCGGTGAGGCGTTTCAATTCTTCACCGTCGTTCTTCGTCAGAATGGTGTCAGGCACACCCATCTTCTCGCGCACGAAAGCCAGACGTTGTTCGTTCATGTCCATGACGATCGTCTTGGCGCCGGAGAGCCGGGCAAATTCAATGGCGCTCAATCCAATCGGACCCGCTCCAATGATCAGCACATGCTCGCCAGGTTTTGGATTGCCTCGGTTCACTGCATGGCAGCCGATGGCCAGAGTCTCTACTAGCGCAAGTTGCTCGAAGGTAAGCTTGCCCGACACATGCAGTTTGCGGGCAGGCAAAATCATGCGTTCAGTCAACCCGCCATCACACATCACGCCTAAGGTCTTGTTGCTCTCGCAGCAGTTCGTATGGCCGCGACGGCAGGAATAGCACTTGCCGCAATTGATGTAGGGTTCAACTGAGCAGCGGTCGCCCACTTTCACATTCGTCACGCCATCGCCCACGGCGATGACCTCTACGCCCAGTTCGTGTCCGGGAATACGCGGGTAGCTGAAGAAAGGCATCTTGCCCAGATAGCCCGAGAGATCAGTGCCGCAGATGCCGACACGATGAATACGCACTAGCGCTTCCCCGGATGCAGGCGGCAGAGCTTCAGCAGTTTCGATATGACGGAACGAGAGCGGTTTTTCGAGTTGAATGGCTTTCATGGATGCTAATTCAAAGTGGCTAAAGATTCGGCCTGCTCATACCAATGCACACCGTAGGGCAAGGGACGGCAGGCATATTCAATGTGAATGACCCGACGATGCGAAGGCGATTGAGCAGGAGACGAAGCGTGCAAAATCAGAGGCCGCATCGCGAGAACATCTCCGGCAGCAGCGCAACATGTCACTTCAGCGGTTTGCTTGCGAAATGCTTCTATCTGTTCGCTGTTGAGAATGCCTCGGTTGTGGCTTTCTGGAATGACTCGCAGAGGTCCATTATCCTGACCGCAGTCATCCAGATGGAGTCGCAAAGAAACCATTTCGTCCAAGATACTGGCCGGTGGATGCACATGAGGCACTCCCTCCTTCTCAGACCAGCCACTGAAGCCGGGAATTTCTGTGCGTTCACGCACCGCGATGGCGGTGTCCTGATGCCAAGGAACCTTCCAATTCGCTGCTGCCACTTTGTCAAAAAGCAAAGCGCGCACGGGAAACGCTTCAGCCCCCAATGCCTCATCGGCGATCTGCTTAAGAGTGTGCTGATGAGCGAGGGCATTGATCATCGGAGACTGCGAGAGCAAGTTTCTCACTCCACCGCGAAGAGGGGTGGTCAGTCCGGAAACCTCCGCTCGCAAAGCGTCTATTTCATCAACGGAAAGAACTCCCGTGATCAGACCGAATCCATGCTGTGACAGCGTATAGTTCACCGGTGATTATTTCTTCAACTCTTCTGCCGTCCAAGGTGTTTCCCGGCTGGCAGTTGCAGACCGCACAGCTTTCACCTCGGCAGCCGTGATCGCTTGCGGACTTTGCGCGAACTCACTGCGGATATACGTCAGTACTTCGGCTATCTGCTGGTCTTCGAGACCGGCCATGGAAGGCATCGGGATGGGATTCTGCATCACGAACTGCTGACCATTCACAACGATGGGCCCTTCGAGGCCGTGCAGCACGACTTTGATCAGACGTGTGGTGTCACCTTTCACCCAATCACTACCAACAAGCGAAGGATACACGCCCGCAAGCCCCTTGCCGTCAGGTTGATGGCAGGGCAGGCAGGCCATCTCATAAGTCACGCGACCTGGTGAAAGCGGGGCGACGGCAGTGGAAAGCTTTAGCAGATATTCCTTATGTGGAGCATCCAGCTTGAGCTCATTTGTGGCTAGCGCAGGTTCCCAAAGCGGTTTCAATGAACGCGCGCTCTGGGCCAAAGCATAGTCCAAGAAACGGTCGCGTGGTGCATCCAGTGCTTTGGTGATGACTTCCGCGGCCTGCGCGTTGGTCACATAGCTCGCAGCGACGACTGCTTCCAATCGCACACGTGGGTTCTCATCGCGAATACGTTCGGTTAGCAGGGCGGTGGCGCTGGGAAGTTTGTTGGCCCAATTGCCGATGACGCGAGTGCCATAGGCGCGCACGCGCGGGTCTTTGGCAGCCAGCAGCTTGGCGAGCAATTCGGTCTGCGTTACTTCATGCGCTTCATAAATGCCAATGGCTTCCAGCAGCAAACGCTCGTAGTCAGGTCCGGACGGATTCAGTTTGCCCACCCAATTATCGACCGCGCGGAGGGTTTCAGCCGATGGTGTGTAGAAGAGCAAACGCTTGGCCTGATAGCGCGTCCAGCGTTCGGGCGAGGATAATTGCGCAACTAGTTCTGGCGCTTTCATGGCAGCCAGATTCGGTTGCTTCACAAGCGGACGGCCCTTGGCAGTGATGCGCCAGATGCGACCATGCGTTTTGTCACGACGTGGATCAGCGTAGCTGGCTTGGTAATGCCCAATCACGGGGTTGAACCAATCCGCCAGATACATCGCACCATCGGGTCCCACGCTGACATCTACCGGACGGAAAGAAGTGTCTGAGGATTTCAGCAGCTTCGGCAATTGCGTGGTTTTGAAGCCAGAACCGTTGTCTTCGAAACGATGCAGTTCCACAACGCTGCCGAAATAACCACCGATGAGTGCGCAACCTTGGATGTCATCCGGCAAAGCACGCGTGCCGATGATGTCCAATGAAGTGGTCTTGGGTGAGGTGTCGAACAACGGACCGACGGGATGGTATTCATCGGGCGTGCTGATTTTGGTCATGCCCGGCACACTCCAATATCCGACGGGACGGTCGCCAGATTTGTGAAAGACCTGATTGTAATCATCGAAAGCCACGCCCCAGCAGTTATGGCCGGCCTTACCGCCATTGAAGAAGCCCTGCAGTTGCAGCCGTTTCGGGTGGAAGCGCCAGACACCGGATTTATCCAAGCGGGCGAGGCCCCACGGAGTTTCCACGCGTGAGAAGGCGTGCAGGCCTTGCGTGAACCAGAGCGTGCCGTCGGGACCGTGGCTGATGGAATTTACGAGCTGATGCGTGTCGCCGATGCCGAATCCGGAGAAGAGAACTTTGCGTTCATCAGCTTTCCCGTCGTTATTCGTATCGCGCAGGAAGAGGATCTTGTCGAAATCGCAAACGTAAAGGCCTCCCGCACCGGGTTCCAATCCTTGGATCATGGTCAGTCCTTCGGCGTAACGCCAGGACTTGTCGGCTTTGCCATCGCCATTGGTGTCTTCCAGCACGACGATATAATCAACGGGCTTGGCGGCGGCGTAGGTCTGCGGGTAAGTGGGTGAACAGGCGACGTAAAGACGACCGCGCTCATCCCAAGCGAATTGCGTGGGCTTGGCGACACCTTCCACTTCAGAGGCGAAGAGATTTATCTCATAACCGTCCGCAATGGTAAACTTCGCCATCTGCTCGGCAGGCGTTAGTACAGGAAGTTCGACCGGTGTCGGTGGTTGGACCAACGGCGGAAAGCTCACTTTTTCTCCCCGAGCCAGCGTGTGGATACGCGTATCAATCTCCGCGATAAGTGGCCGGTAACGTTCAAAGGTTTCGCGCAGGGAAGGGGAATTGCCGCCGGCTTTACCGAACATCTGGGAGACGCGATCACCGTAAACAAAGGACCAGTTCGCCGGACGCCAGACATCGAACCAGAGTTGGTTTTTTTCCACGATGGTTTCGCGCAAATTGGCAGGAACACTTTGTGGGCCGGTGAGCGAGCCGAGTTCCGCCGCCATCACCTGCGCCACGATCCGCAATCCAGCGGGAGTAAGATGGATGCCATCCTCAGTGAGGCGATCCGCCTTGTTGGGGCGTTTGTTCAAAGGGGTGAAGAGGTCTACGAAAACAACGCGCCGTTGTTTCCCGATTTCACGGATGGCCGCAGTGTAGAGCTGGACGTCGGGATTGCGCAAACTGAGATCGGGTGCGTGGGAGGCGAGCGGCTTTTCAAACGGTGTCGGTGACACAAGGACGAGACGTTTGG
Source organism: Verrucomicrobiota bacterium (assembly GCA_021156225.1). Lineage (GTDB taxonomy): Bacteria > Verrucomicrobiota > Verrucomicrobiia > Limisphaerales > JAEYXS01 > JAEYXS01. Next base: position 10,677 of record JAJNBN010000003.1, read on the forward strand.
TGCGGGCGCTGAACTGGTCGAGAAGACGATGGTAGGCGGTGGTGAATTCGGTCAGGCGGGCCTTGCCGTCGAGCGCTTCCATCTGACCATACTGCACGATGACCATCGTGGTGCCGCTCGCTTCGAGTTGAGCAGCCCAGGAACCAAAATTTAGATCGCGCCATTGCTCGTAAACAGTATCGCCCTCCCAGGACATGAAGCGGAAGCGCGGTTGTTTGGCGGCATAACCGGCGGCAAGCAAGGATTCCAATTCGGCAGCCTTTTGCTCACGCACGAAGTTTTCCTGTCCGATGAAAACGATGGTCTCATTGGTGGTGATTTCAAATTTTCCATTCTGCCAGCCAGGCAAGGCGGTGCCCGGTTTGCCTTCGCCAAAACGGGAGAGGATTTCTGGTTCCGAAGGCACCAAGGCATCTGGCAGGGCTTCGATGGTGATATTGCGGAAAGAAATCTCGGCTTTGCAATTACCGTGGATTTGCAGAGCGATGACGCCATCCGGCTCGATGCCGGAATCTCGCTCGGTGTAATCCGCGGTTTGTCTGCCGTTCAGGAGAATGCGGATGCGCTGGCCTTCGGCACGGACTTCGTAGGTGTTCCAGTCGTTCGTCTTTTCGGTGCGAGTGATGAGTTCCTTGTCGGCTACGAGGAGCATCTTCTTGCGGCGGGATTCGTCGTAGAGAGAACCGGTGTGGGTGGCTCCGATGTCGGCTTGATAACCGGACATCTCATTGGGCGGCGCGGGGATGCGTTTGCTGCGGAACTGGACGCCGCCATTCACGAAACCTTCCGTGCCGATGAGTTTGTATTCCAGCTTGAGGTTGAAGTTGCGGTAGGTCTTCTTCGTCGCCAGAAACTCATTCTGGGGATTGCCGGACAGGGAGCCGCCGATGATGGCGCCATCCTGCACGCGCCAGACTTTGTTCGTTTCGCCTTCCCAGCCATTCAGTGTTTTACCATCGAATAACGGGACGGCAGCGGCGTAGCCTTGTAAGCCGCATAAAAAGGCAAAGCAGAGAGCGATAAGGAGACGCAGTTGCATAGCGGGATTTTGCGGTGGCTAGTTGTTTTTCAGCAAGCCTTCTGTGTGGCCGATATTTTTAACTGGAGCGAAGATGGCGAGAACTTCGGCAAGCAGTTCCTGATCGATCGGTTCAGCAGCCCATTTCGCCCAATTGCGGATGTTGTTCGGGTTAGCGCTGCCGGCCACGGTGGTGGTGATGTCTGGATTCGCGAGGGAGAATTGAAGGGCTAGCTTGGCGATGTCGGAACCTTTCTTCGCGCATACTTCAGCGGCCTTGCGGGCAGCGGCTTTAACGGCTTCCGGCTCTTTCAACCACGCAGGCAAGGGTGCGTTCGTGAGGAGGCGGGCGCTGAAAGGACCGGCGTTCATCACGCCCACACCTTTGGTCTTGAGATAAGGAACGGTTTCGTCGGCAAAACGGGTGTTTTGCAGGGTGTATTGATTGTAGCTGAGGGCGCAATCGACATCGGTCTGCTCGCAGATGAATTTGAAAATCTTTTGCGGATAGCCGCTGAAGCCGATGAATTTCACCTTGCCTTGCTGCTGGATTTTGCGCAGGGCGGGGATGGTCTCATCGATGATTTGCTGCATCTCCACGAACTCAATGTCGTGGCAGAGGATAATGTCGAGATGATCGGTGCCGAGGCGATGCAGTGAGACATCGACGCTCTCAGCGACGCGCTTGGCGCTGAAATCAAAGTGTTGCAGATCGTAACGGCCTAGCTTGGTGCAGAGCTTGTAACTGTCACGCGGCACATCACGCAGGGCGATGCCAAGCATGACTTCACTCATGCCGCGACCGTAGAACGGGGAGGTGTCGATGAAATTCAGGCCGCAATCCAGGGCGACACGCACAGACTTCAGAGCTTCATCCATGGAGACACTGCGAAACTCCTGACCGAGCGAGGAGGCACCGAAGCTCAAGATGGGTAATTGCAGACCAGTTTTACCAAGGGGGCGTGTTTGCATGTTGTGAGATAATCTAAGCAGTTCACCGGTCAAAAAGGCGACAAAAATTCAAACGTTTGCAGAACTGTCCGACAAAGAAAAAAGGCGGACCCAGTGGTCCGCCTTTTATGAACTAAGATGAATTACTTGGCCGAAGCAACTTTGCTGCCGAGGTCCAGGCAAACACCTTCCTTGGTGCTGCGGAGATAGAGTTTGCCATCAGCGAGAGCGGGGGTGCTCCAGCATTTGCCCGTGATGACTTTCGCATTGGCGATTTCGGTGTAGCCCTTGGTGGTCGCTTCGACGAGCACGAGCTGGCCGGCATCACCCAGAACGATGATGTGATTATCTACGAGAAGGACGTTGCCGGGGCCAAAGCCGGACTTGCTCCACATCTCCTTGCCCGTGGCCAGTTCCACACACTTCAAGGGGCCGGTGCCGTATTCCTTGAACTGGAACATGCCGTAGAGGTAGCCATCTTTAACAACCGGAGTGCTCCAGTGGTTGGGCAGTTCGTTGTTTTTGCGCCAGAGTTCCGTGGCGGTGAAGCCAGCGTCGGACTTGGCGACTTTGCAAGCGCCTGCACCTACGCCGTAGCCAGCAGAGACGTAGACGATGTCACCAGAGACGACGGGCGAAATGGCGGTGGAAACGTTGAATTTATAGTCCCAACGCCAGAGGACGGCGCCGTTCTTCACATCACAGGAGACGAGGCCGCGTTGGGTGAAGAAGATCACTTGGCGGACACCGTGGATGTCACGCACGACCGGAGTCGAATGCGTCATCTTGTCGTCCTGCGTCTTCCAGACGGTTTTGCCCGTCGTCTTGTCGAGGGCGAGCAAAGCCTGTCCAGGACCGCCGCCCGCCATGAAGATCAGGTTGCCGTCGATGACCGGAGAGGCGGCATTCTTCCACGTAATGTTCGCACCCCCGTGTTCCTTCATGATGTCGCGCGACCACTTCTTGGTGCCTTTGGCGGCATCGAGACATACCAAAACCAGATCCGCCGAGATGGCATAGACATTGCCGCCCTCAACGGTCGGAGTGGTACGGGGGCCGTCACCGCCTTTGTTGTCCGCCGTGCCGGCGTTCCCGCCGTCATGGCCGTACTTGGCGATGCCGATGGGGGTAGCCCAGAGGGCTTGGCTATTGTCCGCGTTCAAAGCGGCCACCACTTCTTGGACGACGCCCCCAACATTTTGACCGACTATGGTGTAAGCTTTGCCACCAGAGACGGCAAAGGAGCTGAAGCCGTCCGTCATGGGACGCCGCCAGAGCACCTTGGGGCCGGCTGCAGGCCAGGCTTTACCGATCAACTTCTCCGGAGACGTGCCGTCCGCATTAGGACCGCGATATTGAGGCCAATCGGCGGCCTGGGTGAGGGTGCCGCAGACCAGCAACGAGGCCAGCGCGAGCGTCCATGCTTTAGGGGAGTTGGTTTGCTTCATGGTTTGGCTATTGATTCAGTGAGATTTGACGGATTATAGACGCAAAGTATTCGGTGAGCCAACTGGATTTGTCAGATGCCCAGCCGTTTGGCGACTTCCTCGGCCAAGACTTCGTAAGCGGCGGCTCCAGCGCTATACTTGTCATAATGAATGATGGGCTTGCCGAAGCTCGGGGCCTCCGCCAGACGGGTGGCACGCGGGATCACGGTATCAAAGACTTTGTCGCCGAAATGCTGACGAACTTCGGTGACGACCTGATTGGACAGATTCGTGCGGCCATCAAACATCGTCATGACCACGCCGAGCAGTTCGAGCGAAGGATTGATACCGCCATCACGCAACTGGTTGTGCAGGCGAGTGATCATGGAGATGCCTTCCAGGGCGTAATACTCGCACTGAAGCGGCACCAGCAGATAGTCAGCTGCCGTGAAGGCATTCAGGGTCATGATGCCCAAGGACGGTGGGCAATCCATGATGATGGTATCGTAGCGATCACTGTTGCGGATGCCTTCGCAAATGCTTTTTAGCCGGACCAAGTGGCCATCCATGCGGGCGAGCTCGATATCCACGCCGCAGAGGTCCACTTCACTAGGAATAAGGTCGAGGTTGGGGAAGGCGGTCTGCTGGATCTTTTCCTCCAAGGTGCCTTCACCCAAGACCGGACGGTAAAGGCTGGCACCTTCCACTTTCTCGAAACCGACGCCGCTGGTCGCATTGGCTTGCGGGTCGATATCCACCAATAAAACGCGTTTGCCGTTGGCGGCAAGGCAGGCCGAAAGATTGACGGACGTGGTGGTCTTGCCGACCCCGCCCTTCTGATTGGCCACAGCTATGATTTTGGCAGGCACGCGAAGGATTAAAAGGGGGGCGGCGCGGGAGTGCAAGCACTTCACAGCTTTTTGAGGGGCCATGACTTGCGGAAGAGGCGGTCGCCAGCTACCTTCCGCGCAACCGAAGGTATTTCCATGAGTGAAGTTTTGGTGATAGGGCATCGCAATCCGGATACGGACGCCATCTGTTCAGCGATCGGATACGCCGAGTTCAAGCGCCGTACCGGCATGCGTAATGTGGTGGCAGCACGGTGTGGGGACCTGAATGACCGCATCAATTTCGTGCTAAAGTCCTTTGGCATGCCCGCGCCCAAGTTCGTGGCGGATGTGTCGCCAAAGATCCGGGACGTGATGCAGTCGAACGTTATCAGCGTGTCCGCCCGGACGACAGTGGCGGAGGCGCTAGGCATGATGGATGACCGGAACATCCGCGTACTGCCCATCCTGAACGAAGATCGGAGCTGCAAAGGGCTGGTCTCCGTCTTCAAGATGAGCAAGTTCTTCTTCCCAGCGCCCAACCGGGTGTTTGATTCACGGCGGGTGCTGGCGTCCCTGCGCAATCTCGCGCGGACGGTGAACGGACGGATGCTGCACGTGGAGGATGCGGACAAGGAGGAAGATCTGGTGCTGATGATCGGCGCGATGAGTCTGGAGGCTTTCGCGCAGCGCCTGCCGAATTACAAACCGGAACGCATCTTGGTGGTGGTGGGTGACCGGCATGACATCCAAGACCTGGCCATCCGCGAGAAGGTGAAAGTGATGATCGTCACGGGCGGTCTGCCAGTGGCACCGGAGACTTTGGCCAAGGCGAAGGCGAACGGGGTCGGAATCATCGTTTCGCCACATGACTCCGCGACCACGGCGATGCTGTGCCGGGCGGCGATCAATGTGACTCACATGTCGCACGAGCATTTCCTTACGTTTCGCGAGGATGAACCGCTGGAGGGCATCCAAAAGCTGGCGGCCGAATCGAGCTTCCAGGCATTTCCGGTGGTGAACGATGAGAATGAAGTGGTGGGCATTCTGTCCAAGTCCGACTTCTTGAAGAAGGTGGAACGCCAATTGATTCTCGTGGATCATAACGAACTTTCACAAGCGGTGATGGGCGCCGACCGGGTGGATATCATCGAAGTGGTGGATCACCACCGCATCGGCACCTTCACCACGCAACAGCCAATCCTGTTCCGGAATGAACCGGTAGGATCCACCAGCACCATCGTGGCCGATTGCTTTTTCCGATATCAGGTGGAAATGCCGACGCAGATCGCGGGGTTGCTGCTGGCGGGACTGGTTTCGGATACATTGAACCTGACTTCACCCACGACCACGGAGCGCGATGCCCAAATATTGTCCGAACTAGAAATGATTGCCGGGGTCAATGCCAGTGAGTTCACCGAGAAACTTTTCGCATCCGGTTCGGTGCTGATATCCAAGCCTCCGGCCCAAGCGATCACAGCCGACTGCAAGGAGTATGTGGAGAATGGCCTGAAATTCTCTGTGGCGCAGATCGAAGAGATCGGGTTTGACCAGTTCTGGAAGCGCAAGAACGAGGTGGTGTCAGCTTTGACCGATTATCGTCAACGCAATGGTTACACATTCTGCGCACTGCTGGTCACGGATGTGGTTTGCCAGACATCATTGCTGATGGTGGCGGGGGACAAGGCGTTTCTCGATACGATCGATTATCCGGAGACGCAACCGGGCATTTACGAGCTTAAAGACGTGGTGTCACGCAAGAAGCAGTTGCTGCCTTATCTCACGGGCTGTCTGTCGCGCATGCGCAGTTGATGATCACTTGGCCGGAACAACGGGAGCCTCGGGCTGGTTATTGGCCAGCGAGGTGCGGGCAGTCATGAGTTTCATCAGGTCGATGAGAATATGCTCCGCTTCGATCAAGGGAACGTCGATCGGTTCGAAGCCATCGTCTTCTTCCACCTTTTCGTCATCCAAGGTGGCACGTTTAGGTTTTTCTTCCTTGGCCTTGGCGGGGTCGAACGGCTCAGGCAATCCCGGTAGGGTGGCCTGTTTGAGTGAGATCTTGTAGGTTGTGAACGGCGGTGCCTTGCGGTTTTTGATCTCCAGCTTGCGGGCTTCCTCAATCTTTTTCAGGTCGGCCTTTTCCTTCAAACGTTGTTCTTCATTCAGGGAGACCGTCTTGTCCGCCCGCATCTTGTCGAAGCGCTCGATGTCTTCCTTCACATAGGCGTAGTCTTTGCTGGACGTTACGCGCTGCGCGGATTTCTGCTTCAATTCTTCGAGATAAGGAGCGATGCGGTTCACCGGACGGAAATCAGCAGCCTCGATGGTGTCCCAAGCAAGCGCGTTTTCCAACGAACCTTCACCCACTTCAGCATGGTTGTTTACGGAAGGAAGGACGATATCCGGCACCACGCCGCGCAACTGGGTGGAAGCGCCGCTCGGACGGTAGAACTTACGAATGGTCACTTTAACCGCACCCGGATTGAATTCCGGATTGCGCAGATACTTGGAGAGTTCGATCAAGGTCTGCACCGTTCCTTTACCATGCGTAGAGGTGTCCCCCACGATCAAGGCGCGACCGTAGTCCTGCAAAGCGCCAGCCAGAATCTCCGAGGCCGAAGCGCTGAAACGGCTGGTAAGCACGATCATGGGACCATCGAACTCCACCTTGGGATCGGTGTCTTTATCCACGGTAACTTCACCAGAAGGATCTTTCACCTGCACCACGGGGCCTTGACGGATGAACAGACCGGTAAGCTTAATGGACTCTTCCAAGGAACCGCCACCATTGCGGCGCAAGTCCAGGATGAGACTGGTGACGCCTTCGGCCTTCAGCTTGGCGAGCAGTTTGGTGACATCGCGCGTGGTGCTCTTGCGTTCACCTTCGGGCTTCTTGTCGTCCAGATTGAAGTCAGCATAGAACGAGGGGAGGTCGATATAGCCCAAGCGCGTCGATTTGCCGTTCTCGCCGGGGACATCGATGATCTGAGCCTTGGCTTCCTGATCCTCGAGTTTGATCTCTTCGCGGATGAGGCTGACGATATTGCGCACGGAGGAATCTGCCGCATCGGCAGGGATGATGGTCAGGCGGACTTCGGTGCCTTTGGTGCCGCGGATCTTCTCCACGATCTTGTTCAGGGGCATCTCGATCACATCCATGGCTTCTTCCGCGCCTTGGGCAACGGCCACGATACGGTCACCGGGTTTCAACTTCTTGCTGCGGGCGGCAGGTCCACCGGGGACGAGTTCCATGATCTTGCAGTAACCATCATCGGAGGTGAGTTGGGCGCCGATGCCGACCAGGGAAAGCCGCATGCCGATGGAGAAATTGTCGAGTTCCGACTTGGTCATGTAGTCCGAGTGCGGATCGTAGATGGTGCCGAGGATGGTGAGGTATTCGCCCAACACCTGTTCGGAATCGAACGCTTCCATGGCCTTGAAGATGCGTTCATAACGTTTCTTGATGGTTTTGACGATCTCGTCCGGTTTCTTCTTGTTCAGCTTTTCGGTGAGATATTCAAAACGCACGCGGTCGCGCCAGAGTTGCTTGGCTTCCTTCAGATCCTTGGGACGCGGCGTTTCCTTGCGGTTGATCAGCACACGTTCATCGGCGGTGAACTCGAACTTTTCTGTTTCCAGCAAGCCCAAGACGTAGGTTTGTTGCAGGCGCAGGCGTTCGATGAAGCGGTTAAAAATGATGTAAGCTGGCGAGGTGTCACCCGAATTCACGGTCATCTCATCCAGTTTGGTGCGCCATTTCTCGAACTCTTCAAGATCGGTCTGGAAAAAGAAGATGTGCTGGGGGTCAAGGCGGTCAAGATAGTGGTCCAGAAACTTGCTGGATACTTCATCGTTGAAGGCCATCTGCGAATAGTGGGCGCGCTCCAGCATGCGGGCGGTCAGGATGGCGGTGGTGGAATCATTGGCACCCGGCTCCAATGGTTTCCACTCCAACGCCAGCGCACGTAGGGGAAGCAAGGCGACGGCCAGCAAGGCCACCACAGCGGAAATTTTGCGAAACTTCATGTTAATAAAGGCTGGGGCTGACAACGCTATTACCGTATCATAAACACCTGCTTTTGCACGGAGAACTTTTAGCGCGTTGCGGCTGATCATTATCAATGGGACTGTTAGGAGTAGCTTTTCGTTAGAAAATATTACAGGACATCCTGATAAGCCAGCCAAAGCCCGCGAAAATACCGCATTACCCGTAGGGGATCCGGGCTTTCCGGGATTTCTGCAAGGCAGTAACCGGCGTATTCCATGTCATTGAGGCGTTGGAAGAGGCGTCGAAAAGGATAGGTTTCCAGATACAAATCTCTGAGGTGGACGAGTTTGATGCGGTCTTTGACGAGGTCGAAGTTCTTTTCGAAGCCATCTCCCGCCAGATCAGTGTCATTGGAATTCCAGCAGACGGCGACCATAGGGTGATTGGCGACATCCATCATTTTGCGGATGTTAGGGAGAAGAGAGGTGTCTTTGCCGTGGACTTCCACCCGGATCTCCATGCCGTAGCCCATGGAGAACTCGCCCAGTTCACGGAGGGACTTGCCGATTTGTTCCAGCGTCTTTTCGGCAGGGACTTCCTTGGGCAGGGCATTGGGGCGGACTTTTATCCCTTTCGCCCCGACGTCGTGAGCCAGAATTATATATTCTTTGGTGGCTTCGATGTCCTGACGGAGCTTGGCTTGATCGGGCGTGTGGTAATCGAAGGCGCTGCCGAGGCTGTGAAGCTCCACCGGAGAATCCTGAAACCGCTGCATCACTTCATTGCGTTCGGCTTTACTGAGGGAGACTTCCACGCCGTGCTTGTGGGTGGTGCGAAGTTCGACGCCCTGAAATTTGGCTTCCGTGCAGTTCTTGATGATCGTGGGGATGTCCCAGTCCTTACCCAAGTTATAGGTGACCATGCCGAGGCGCATGGCACGCAACGGCGATAACTTTTGTTTGGGATCGGGCTTCGGTTCCGCAGCAGTGAGTTGGCCGGTGGCCAGACCGACGGTGGCGAGGGCGGTGGTTTTGAGGAAATCCCGGGTGTTCATACGTCTTGTTCGCGGGCCTTGATGCGTTTGGCGCGCTGGCCGAGGGCATCGTAGGTCGCGTACTTATACATCTCGGAGAGAGTGGGGTAATTGAAGCAGGTCTGGATGAAGAGGTCAGCGCCGGATTTGGTCTGCAAAGCCATAAGGCCGATGTGGATCAGTTCGCTGGCTTGCTCGCCGATTACATGGACGCCGAGCAGCTTCATATCTTCCTCGGAGAAGATGAGTTTTAGGAAACCTTCCTTGTCGCCAATGATCTGGCCGCGGGCATTGTGACCGTAGCGGGTGCGGCCCACCACATAGGGGACGCTTTTCTGCGTAAGCGATTCTTCCGTTTCGCCCGCCATGGAACACTCGGGAATGGTGTAGATACCGTAAGGCAGGATATGGGCGACACCGGATTTATACTTCAGATCGAAGGCGTGAACCATGGCGACGCGGGCTTGCTCCATGGAGGTAGAAGCTAGGGCAGGAAAGCCGATGACATCACCCACGGCGTAGATGTGGGAGAGGGCGGTTTGATAGTTCGCGTTGACTTCCAACGTGCCACGTTTGTTGGGTTGCACGCCGACGCCTTCCAGATTCATGCCCTCGGTGTTGCCGGTGCGGCCGGTGGCAGCGAGGATGTTTTGAACAGCGAGACGTTTGCTGGATTTCAGCGTGACGATGATGTCATCCTCAGCGGTGACGCTTTCAATGGAATCCGGCATGTGGAGATCGACGCCCATGCTGGTCATGCTGGCGGCGAAGGCGTGGGAGATCTCGGCATCCAGGAAGCCGAGGAGGCGATCGCGGCCTTCGACGAGCGAGACTTTCACGCCGAGAGCGGAAAAGAGGCAGGCGTATTCACAGCCGATCACGCCCCCGCCGGCGATAAGCATGGAGGCGGGGATCTCGCGCAAAGTCAGGATGGTATCCGAATCATACACGCGCGCATCGTGGAAGGGGAACTGCGGCGGGTGATGCGGGTGTGAACCAGTGGCGATGAGGATGATGTCGCCGCGGATATGAGCCGCGGGTGAATGGGCGGGTTTAACAGAAATCGTGTGAGCATCTTCAAAGGCGGCGAAGCCTTTGTAGAGTTCCACTTTGTGGCGCTTGAGATTCTCGGCGATGCGAGCGCGTTCGGTCTGGACTACTTGCTGTTCACGATAGAGAAAATCACGGGCGGTGACTTTGTCTTTCAGCGAGAAGTTGATGCCGTAAAGACCGCGTTGGTGGAAACCGGAGAGGTAGAGGGCGGTTTCGCGTAATGTCTTGGAGGGAAGCGTGCCGGTGTTGGCGGCGGCTCCACCGAGGACGTGCTCTTTCTCGATCAGAGCGACGCGTTTACCGAAGTAGGCCGCTTGTGCAGCACCTTTTTCACCAGCCGGACCGGAGCCGATGACCACGAGGTCATAATGTTTGGTCTCCATGCGTAACGCTTTATGCCGAACGGGGTTTAGGCCAACAATATCGGCAAAGGCGGGAGGGGAAAAGGAAAAAGGGAGGGACCGTTATGGTGTAAACACGGGGTGCCCAACCTAAGCGATGGGAAAATTATTTTGCGAAAGGGGAAAAATTCGTTGACCCATGGCGAATAAATCCCTTTGGTGGAGCGTCTGCCTGCCATTCTCGTCTTTTGTCACGGACGAATTGTGCCGGTATTTTGAGTTTTATCGTTTATGTCCAAGAAAGTTGATTCACAAACGGGCAAATGGATGGCGCTGCTCGCGGCCATCCTGGGCTGGCTCTTCGACGGGTTTGAAATGGGGTTGTTCCCGCTGATCGGCCATCCTGCCCTGAAAGATCTGCTGGGGCCGACGGCTGATCCGGCTGAGGCAGGCAATTGGTTCTCCGTTATCATCGCGGTATTTTTGGTGGGGGCGGCAACTGGCGGCGTGTTGTTTGGCTGGCTGGGGGATCGCATTGGTCGGGTCAAGGCGATGTCCCTGAGCATTTTCACGTATGCGATCTTCACGGGCCTGTGCGGTTTTGCGACGGAGGCATGGCATATCGCCGTGCTGCGGTTCATCGCCTCGTTGGGCATGGGTGGCGAGTGGTCGCTGGGGGTGGCGCTGGTAAATGAAATCTGGCCGGGCAAGTCACGAGCCATCGTGGCGGGCTTGATCGGGGCGGCGGCGAATGTGGGCTTTTTATTGGTGGCGTTTCTGAGCATGGGCCTGATCGGGATGATCGATAGCGTGCAGGGCATAATGCTTTCCATGGGGCTTTCACAAGGCACGGTGGATTATCTGCTGAAAAACTCGGCCTGGCGCTTCCTGATGATCTCCGGCGCATTTCCGGCGGCGCTGATTTTTTTGATACGATTATTCGTACCTGAATCCAGCAAGTGGGAGGAGGAGAAGGAAAAGGGCGGCACTTCGCACTGGGCCACGAGTGATCTAATGGGCGTGATGATCGGCTGCCTGGGCGCGTTGATCATCATCTATGTTTGGTCACCGGCGAAGGTGGTACGTGATTGGCCCAACGCGATCAAGGGGTTGATAACGATAGTAGGGCTGGCCATCGCACTGGTCGGATATCTGTATCCCGTCAAACGGTATATGGAGCGCGCGGTAGGCGCAGGCATGATGAAGAAAGAATCCCAGAAGAATATCATGAAGATGATGGTGTTGGGGGCAGCCCTGGCCGGGGTGGCGTTGTTGGGGACCTGGGGTGCCTTGCAATGGGCA